>NZ_JBFRMK010000284.1:0-9496 GCF_041470405.1 Shewanella sp. 10N.286.45.A1 | reverse complement strand
CTTGAATTAGTTCGCCAAAAACACTCTGAGTAGATCAACTACTTATACTGATTGGTATAACCATTCAGTCAGTTGTTCGCCTTGGATTAGTTTGCCAAAACAGCTTTGAGTAGACCAAATTCTCATATTGATTGGTATGAATAGGCTTGAAATCTCGTCGTTAACAAATGCTTTACGAGCTTGTCACGAATGTGTGATAGTTGCTAATTACCATTCAGACTCATTAGACCTCGTACCACCAAAGAAAAACAAAATAATATTAAGGGAATAATAATAATGAAACGACCTTTTTCACGAAGAGATTTTCTTGCCATGTCTGCTAAAGGCGTCGGCGCAGCAGTAGTATCATACGGCCTGATGGGCTGCAGCAGCGATGATGACGAAAACGTTATTGCGGCGGAATTCTTACACGGCGTAGCCAGTGGCGATCCGAGTCATGATGCTATCATTTTGTGGAGCCGAGTATCGCCGATGTCCACAGGTGATATCAAAGTATCCTGGGAAGTAGCTACCGATAGTGCATTTAGTCAGGTGGTCACTAATGGTGAAATGATCACTAATAGTGATAGAGATTACACGGTAAAAATTGATGCGACTGGACTTGAAGCCGGTAGCCAATATTTTTACCGTTTTAAGGCTGGGAAGAATACCTCTCCTCCTGGTATGGCTAAAACTTTACCTCAAGGCGCGCTCGCACAAGCCAAATTTGCCGTGCTGTCATGTGCGAACTTCCCCGCTGGTTACTTTAATGTCTATGAAATGGCATCGAGAATGGATGACTTGGATGCGGTTATTCATCTGGGGGATTATATCTACGAATACGCACGTGGCGAATATGCCAGTGAGCATGCAGCAGAGCTTGGACGTGAAGTTTTACCTGAAGGTGAGCTATTTAGCTTAACCGATTATCGTACGCGTTATGGACAATACCGCAGTGATTTGAGTTTACAAAAGCTACATGCAAAGACTGCTTTCATCACGGTTTGGGATGATCACGAAGTGGCTAATGATAGCTGGCGCGAAGGGGCTGAGAATCACAACGATAATGAAGGTGACTTTGATGCGCGTAAAGAGGGGGCTTTACAGGCTTATTTCGAGTGGTTGCCTATTCGTCCATGGCGCGAGGGTAATCATGAAGAGATCTACCGTAGCTTCCAGTTTGGTGATCTCGTTGACCTGCATATGCTAGATACACGACTACTCGGTCGAGATAAGCCGCTTGAATACCCAGATTATATGGATCCAGCAACGGGTGGGTTAGATAGCACACGTTTTATGGCTGATGTTACCGACACTAATAAAACCATGCTTGGGCAGGAGCAGCAAACGTGGTTACAGTCGACGTTATTGACATCAACTGCCAAATGGCAAGTGCTCGGGCAGCAAGTGTTAATGGGGCAGATGATGCTGCCAGCAGCGATCGCTACACAGCAGTTATCTATCCCTGAATTTGGCCAATTAGCCGCGTTGGCAGGTTTTGCCGCCAGAGCACAAGCGGGCGATCCGACACTCACCGAAGATGAGCTTAAATATCTGCAGTTTTATGGCCACAAGCTAACGCCCGAGGCGATGGCGCTGATACAGCTGCCGTCAATTCCTTACAACTTAGATGCTTGGGATGGATACGCCTATGAGCGTGAAGTTATCTTAGCTACGGCAAAGTCATTGGCAAAGAATCTTGTAGTGATAGCAGGTGATACTCATAACGCTTGGGCTAATGTGCTTAAAGATGCTGCTGGCGATGCAGTTGGGGTTGAGTTTGCAACCAGCTCAGTATCATCTCCAGGACTTGAATATTATCTAGGGATCGATGCTAAGGATATTCCGGCAACAGAAGAGGCCATTTTAGGGCTTGTCGATAATCTTAAATACGCTAATTTGATGAACCGCGGTATGTTGACGTTAACCTTCACCCATGAAGAGGTTCGCAGCGATTGGCGTTATGTTGACACAATACTGACCCGAGGCTTTGTTGAAGATACTGAACGTAATCATTCGATGGTTACTAAAGCTGGAACGCCCAGCCTAGCACCGCTCGTTTAGTCATAGCATTTTAATAACGGCCACCCATTAGGTGGCCGTTTTTTTATGGCCAAATTAACCTGTTTGCCGCTTTAATGGGGGCTTTAATTGTATTTGAATGAGATAAGCCACAAGTTTGTGGCTTTTTTGCAGCATTAGTCGTTTTTTTAGTATAAAATTCGCCTCCAAAATCGGGTGGGTGCCTACACTTTAAACAGTTGCGCTAGAGGAAAACTAGCGAGGGCCTATTTCAGAGTTTGGAATAGTGTCTAACAACTGCATTTTTGAGACCCAAAATAAGATAACTATACCAAGATGGGGACGGTCAGATGTCAGATAAACGCTTTATAACAGCGCAGGAATTACTAGAAGATTCTTTTCGCTTAGCGGCTCAGGTTTACGAAAGTGGATTTCGTCCACAATTTATTGTGGGTATATGGCGTGGTGGTGCACCAATTGGTATTGCCGTACAAGAGTTTTTTGATTTTAAGAAAGTAGAAACTGACCACATTGCCGTTCGTACTTCTTCATACTACGGTATTAATCAACAAAGTAAGCAGATTAAAGTGCACGGCTTACATTATATCGTTGAAAACGCTAACGCAGATGACGGTTTATTAATTGTTGATGACGTGTTTGATTCAGGTCGAAGTGTGCACGCACTTAAAGATAAATTAAGTGACCTAATGCGTTTGAACATGCCAAAAGATGTGCGCATTGCGTGTCCATACTACAAGCCTAAAAACACTGCAGTACCGCTAACACCTGATTACTTTATTCACGAGTCTGAAGAGTGGTTAGTGTTCCCCCATGAAGTTGCAGGGCTTTCAGCAGAAGAACTTGCTGAAGGGAAAGGCGATTTGAAAAATATTAAAGACTTATTCGTTTAATTGATTAAGTGCATAAAAAAGCCACCGTTAAGGTGGCTTTTTTGTTATCTAGGGATGCTTTATAGCGAGGCTATAGCTTATCAGTGATTCATCTTGGATTTTATCAGCAAACACTTCTGCTCCTGAGCGATAGTTTCTTTGAGCGCGCGCTGTGTGCCATCAGTGAATTGATTTTTAGTTTGTAAGTTTTGCAAGGCGCTGACACTGGCATAGCTGCAATCTGTCGGGATAAGGTATTTGGCATAACTACGCATAAATACCGGCCCTTTTTCGCTGTCCAGCTTGGCTAGTGTTGTTAAGCGCTGCTCAGTTGTGACGGTATTAAGTGCTTTTTGTTCACTAGGATAAAGGTTTTCCATTATGGTGCGCTGCTTGGAAAAAGGCAGATTTGTTTGTTGCTGAATACGAGTTAGCCACTGACGTTTTTTAAGCGCATCAGGACGAGACACTTCGGCTGCTAAGGCTGCTTTTTGTCCTGAATCACTGCTGTCGATATCACGCTCTTTTCGTAGCCAATACATCGCACTGGGGTAATCATAACGATTTAAGTGAGTTATCATCAACCAGCGCAGATCTTGGTCTAGCACTAACCCTTTAATAGAGGCTTTATTACTCAGTAGCGCATCGATATGGTTGAGTGCATCTTTACTGCGTGCAAAGCTGACATAGTTTTCAAACCATCGACGTTGAAAGTCTCTGCTGCTGCGATTGATCATCACCTTTCTTAAGCTCATCTGTTCAATGGCTCTAATTGCCTGTTTGGCAAAGCGCTGGTTGCTCGGTGACATCTTGTCGAGGTAAATACGAGTTTTAGATAAACTCTTAAGTACTTGCCCCACAATGGTGTCATCCATTTCTCCCGGCAAATTGACCAGCACTGCACCCATGTAATCGTTCAGTGAGAGATTGCCGTCTTCGACACTGTCCCACAAGCTTTGCCAGAGCATAGAACGCAGCAATGGGTCATGTACAAGGCGTAAATTTTGTTTTGCGGTTTTGAAAGAAACTGGATCTAGAATGACTTTTACGAAACCCCAATCTTGATAGTTAGGATAGACAAGGTCAGGGCAGTGTAGGCCAACTAAGCTAGTGACCTCGGTAGTGGCGCCTTTATAGGTTACCGGCATACTAATATTATGATGTAGACGATTACGCCCTTGAGTAAACAAGCCTATTTGGACCCGTTGTTCACGCAAGGTCGATAGGGTACTGCTAGAGGCTGACTGCGTCAGGTTAAACTGTGTAATGCGGCCATTTTCACAACTGAAATCGGCTTTAATGCTATTCACTCCAGCTTTATAAAGCCATTGCTGACTCCAGGTGGTGAGGTTTTTATTGGCTGCATTGCCTAGACTTTTAATAAAATCATTGAGTTCGGCATTTTGGTAGCTGTATTGCAATAGGTAATCTTGTACACCTTTCTGGAAAGCTTTTTCGCCTAACAAATGGTTTAGTTGATTTAAGGTTGAAGCCCCTTTTGAGTAGGTGATCGCATCTATATTATCAAAAGCGTTTTGCGAACTAGCAACGGGAACCTCGATAGGGTGAGTGCTAGCTTGGCTATCTAAGTGATAAGCGCTTTGTTTGTTATTGGCATAAAAGGTACGCCATGCATGTTTAAATTCTGTAGCTTCAGCGGTGGCTAAAGTCCCCATAAATGAGGCAAAACTTTCATTGAGCCATAGGCCATTCCACCACTTCATTGTCACTAAGTTACCAAACCACTGGTGAGCCATTTCATGCATGATCACACCGGCTAAACGCTGTTTCTGTGCGGTAGTCATTTCGCTATTAAACAGAAAACGACTTTCGCTGAAGGTAATTGCTGCAGCATTTTCCATGGCGCCATAGAGGAAGTCTGGTACCAATACTTGATCGTATTTTTTAAACTGGTAGGCAATGCCGAAATAGTCGTCGAAAAACTCAAGCCCTTGTTGAGTATAAGTAAACCAGTCTTGTGGGGAGACTTGCTCTGCGACAGATTGACGCGCAAATAAGCGTAGCGGATAGGGGCCGCTGTCATCGGTCCACTGGTGGTATGGGCCTGCATGCATTGAGAAGTTATAAGGACTCAACTTAGGCGATTGCGGGAATTGCCATTGGCGAGTATCACCAAGCTCTGTAATTGAAGACTCACGCATAGCACTAATGACTGTCCACTCTTTGGGCGCGATGACAGATAAGGTAAAGCTAGCTTTTAGATCTGGTTGGTCAAACACGGCAAACATCTGCTGCGCTGCAGCTGGTTCAAAATGAGAATAGAGATAAACTTTGCCATCGACTGGATCGACAAAGCGATGCAACCCTTCGCCATTAGTGCTGTGTTCGCGGCTAAACTGCACTTCAACGGTGTTGCTACCAGTACTGAGTAAACCAGGGTTTAAGGTGATATAACTACCGTTATAGTTTGGGTACACCTTTTTACCATTAATACTAAAATGGCTAATGGTGGCTTGGTTTAGATCGAGCGTGAGTGCTTTGCTGGTGTCGCTGAGGTTGAAGTTAACAATAGTGGTTGCTGAAAATCGACTTTCGCCAGTTAAGCTAAAGGCCAAATCATATTTTACATCAGAGATCCTTGCTGAGCGCTGCATGGCTGATTGTTGGCTAATGTATGGTGTACCGTCTCGCGCAGATATTGGCTCTCGTGGGGTCGAGTTACATGCACTTAGCATGATAGAGAGTAGAGCAACTAGCACAGTATAATACAGCTTCAAAACAGCACCCTTTTAATTAGCGACTTGGATAAGCTGCATACGGTACCCTATTTCTGCTGTGCGCAGAAGTTTAAATAAAAAAGCCAGCGTGATGCTGGCTTTAATTACTTAGGTAGCGAGTGCTGACTTAAATTACATTCCTAAGAACGATTTAGACTTAACTTTACGGATCTCTTTTTCATCAGACCATTCAATCAAGCCTGTTTCTAGATCCATCAAACGCATAGTCATTTTGTAGTAAACGTCTTTAGTGCTGCCATCTTGTTTTACGATGCTAGATAGGTTGCCGTAAAGCATGTACTGTGCGCCGATTTGACGACCGAAGCTAATCGCAGTAGACGGATCAACCATGCCTGAATTGTTCTGGTAATCAAGCTGCTTACGTACAGAGTCAACTTTGGTCATGTCGATAAAGCGGAATTTTCCTGAACGCAACAGCTTGTTGCTGATTGAGTCAGTAACTGATTCTGTGTCGATATGCTCAGAGGTTTTGTTCTTAATTTTATCAACGAAGATGATTGGACGTTCGTTCGCTGTAATCGCAACAACAGGCGGGAAAGTCAGCATGCTATCAACCATTTTAGCTGAGATAGCTTGTAGGTCAGTTGAGCCGAAGTTCTCATTGACGGTTTCCACTTCCGTGGCATCACCATATTCAACTTTTGATTGGCACGCAGACAAGCCGATAACTGCTGCGAGAATAAAAATAACTTTTAAATGTTTCATATTAAGTTCCATACAAGTGATTGCTAAATGATTATTGAATAAAAACGGGTGTAATTGCCAGTATCAATGGCCCAAATCAGCGTGGTGCGGCCAGTTTCAACTTTAATTGTATTTGCTGCAGCATTGTCGAGCTTAACCGAATAGCTACCAGCTTTAACATAACTACGGGCAATTTGTGCTTGTTCAGGCAAGGTCAGCCAACTGCGCCTATCGGCTTGCTCTGATATTACGTTAAAGATCTGCATAGCAATTGAGGCATAATCAGTTTGATTATTGCGGCGTTTGCTATCACTTTCAACACTGCGTGCCATTTCAGACTTGGCGTAGACTCGAGCGGCTTGTCTTACTAGAGCAGCAGGTAAGTCCTCTTTGAGCGCAGTAATGGCTAGTGAGTCTATATTAGCAATGGGCGCTGCAACCAGTACAGTCCCAAGCCCCTGTATACGACCGGGCTTGACCGATTGTTTGGTTGGAAAGTATGTCGCCAGTGAAGCTGTTTGCCAATTGCCATGAATAGTAAAGGGGACGGTAAGGCTTTGCTTTTCTGGTACAAACCCTCTTTCGAGCATGACGATAACTTGCCCTTCATCTTTTTTGGGAAGTACTGCGTCACCCCAACGCTTTTTAAATTCCTCATATTGAGGCATTGAAAGCTGCTGAGCTAACCTGACTAAGTCTTTCTGTAAGTATGAGTTATTAGGTGAAATTTGCGCTGCTTTACGATAATCAATATAGGCGTCATTGGGCTCACCTAAGATCTCGTGCAGCATGCCAGTTGTATAATAACTATAGGCATTTAAAAATGAACTCGTGGTACTGCCTGCAGCTTTACCAAGCTTATTGACTTCAGCATCGATGGTGCCATTTGCCATTGCTTGCACAGATTTATTGGATTTTTGATAGCGAGCCTGTTCAGAGCTTTGTAGCTCATTACTGCGACGCACCTCGACTAACGCACCTTCTGCATCACCACTAAAGAGATAGTTAAGTGCTTGGTATTGATGCAGCATCACCCGTTCATATCCTGGGCCGCGGTAGGGGATCACATTATCATTGATGAAGATACTGCTAGCCGTTGCTCCTGCATCGCTCAGGCTGAGCTTTGCTTTATCATCAAAGGCGCGATAAGCATTTACAGCATCTTGGTAGAAGGTTTTACTGCTTTCAAAGTCGCCTGCTATCTGAGCGGAGCGTCCAGCCTCTTGTGCATACAAAAGGCCGTCAGCGCTGGTTATCTCAGGTTCAACAATCTTTGCAGCTTGTTGCGGCGTTGCTGAATTAAGCTGGGCTTTCACCGGAGCGATTTGGGACGGATAGTTGATGAATACGCTGTTAAATGCACACCCACTCAGGCTTAGCATCATAGTCGTTAGCAGCAAGAAATTTTTCATGCTAACGCCTCGGTAATGTCTGCTATTAGCATTGGCTTCCTTGTTTGCTTGCTTGGGAAATAGATGTGAGCGCTAAACTGCATTATAAATGATAAAATAATTCAGACTGGCAAATTTATATAAACTTACACATTTCATCTATATACCGCTATATATACCATATCTAATCTGAACCGAAGATGAATGCAAATAAGCCCCTCGTCACTTAAATATAGCAAGGGTTACTGCTGAACAGAAAGCTTCGCTGATGAACGTTGTGCATTTAATAATGTGGCGGTGGCGTTTCGTCTGCTTGGCTCGCCATATTGCTAGGTTCGACAGATTGTAGTTTACTTAATAATAAACGCAGCTGCTCTTGTTGCAGTGCTACAACATCGTTTAGCTTTATGACTTGTTGGTTGAGCTCTTCGATAGTGCCATCTTGGAACGCCAATTTCATCTCTAACTCTTCAACTCTGTGTTCTATGTTATCCACGTTTACCTCTGATGGATGAGTAAGTACTCTTGGTATTTACTGGTGATGCTCTTAATTAGCACTGGAGTATACAACGCCTTGCAATGTTTGGGGATAGCCGCTGTTGTAACTTGTTTAACTATATTGCGTAGTAAACCAAAGTTGCCTGTTAACCGTTAGGCAGGAAATAACAGCAGTCCAAACAAAGATTGTAATAAATCTGTGGTGAACTTGCTTGGGTCTTCGTTGTCTTCTTAATGAATCTTTGTTCATACGAGGGTCATAGCTGTTCAGGCTAGAGACAGTTTGTATGTGTAATATATTAATCTGTATTGAAAAAGTGGCTCAAATCACAGCCGTGCCGCTTTTGTCCAATCAAATTGGAATAACCTATTTAACTAGTATAAAGTGGTTCGCCTAATAAAAGTAAAGGTTATAGTAACCACGTGTAGATGCTGAGGAAGCTTTAAATGAAATCTCTTTATAAATATTCACTAGTGGCTTTGGCCGTTGTTGGTCTTACTGCTTGTAATCAAGAGCAGGAAGCCGTAGCTGCACCTGTCTCTGTAGAATTGAAAACAGAAGCGCAAAAAGAAGCCTACAGCGTTGGCGCATCGATTGGTACTTATATGGCTGGCCATATCAAGGAGCAAGAAGAGTTAGGGCTAGCGGTTGATAGAGACCTTATCGTGACAGGTTTCAGCGAAGGCCTGAATAGCGAGCTTAAGTTAACTCAAGAAGAGATGCAGGCTGTATTGCAGAGCCTTGATGAAAAGCTAAATGAGAAGCGCCAAGCACAAGCTGCAATCCTTGCAGAGAAGAACTTAGCGGAAAGCGTAGCTTATTTGGAAACAAACAAAGCTAAAGAAGGCGTGACGACAACTGAGTCTGGCCTACAGTATGAAGTATTGACTGAAGGTACTGGTGAGAAGCCTGTTGCTGCTGACACTGTTAAAGTTCATTATGTTGGTACACTAACTGACGGTACTGAGTTCGATAGCTCAGTGGCACGTGGTGAGCCAGCAACTTTCCCTCTTAACCGCGTTATTCCTGGTTGGACTGAAGGCGTACAGCTAATGTCTGTGGGTTCTAAGTTTAAGTTCGTGATCCCTGCTAACTTGGCTTACGGCGATCGCGACTCGGCAACTATCCCTGCTAACTCAACGTTGGTATTTGAAGTTGAGCTATTAGATATTGAAAAAGCTGATGCTGCTGCAGAAGCAAGTGCTGCACACGCGCATTAATCTCTATTGAGATAGAAAAAAGGACGCTTAGGCGTTAATGCCGGTCAGTTAA
>NZ_JBFRMK010000283.1:0-902 GCF_041470405.1 Shewanella sp. 10N.286.45.A1 | reverse complement strand
TGTGCTGCCTCGAGCAGTTACCACTCAAGCCTGAGAGTGTTGATCACTTGCTACCCTGGAGTGTAAAACTTAGCTAGGTGTGCTTCGCCAGACGGATACCTTTAAACTACCAAAGAATCGCTCAACTACTGCGTTATCCAAACAGGCTCCAACACTGCTCAGAGAGGCTAACATTCCGTTTTTAGTTAGTAAGCTTTAGAACTGTTTACTCGTATATTGTGAGCCTCTGTCGCTATGAAATAAAATGCCGCTACCAGGTCGCCTCAGTGTTATAGCCATCTGTAATGCTCGTTCGACTAAGCTAACCGTCATTCGCTTGGATAGACTCCAGCCGATGATACGCCTTGAGTTCAAATCCATTACGATTGCCAGGTAGAGCCAGCCTTGGTTAGTCCTCAGATACGTGACATCACCAGCCCAGGCTTGGTTAGGCTGAGGCGGGTTAAAGTTCTGGCTCAGCACATTATCTGCAACGCTGTCGCTGTGTTTTCGCTTAGTCGTGACTTTATAAGCTTGGCGCTGGATCACCACTAAGCCTAAATTACGCATAATCGAACGAGTGCGATAACGGCCAATAATAAAGCCTTCTTCACGGAGCTTTTTAGCCAACTGACGTGAGCCTAAGCTGTTACGACTACGCTTGAAAAGGCGCTTTGCCGTACGGTACAGGTTTAGCTCATTTTCGCTAATAACCTTAGCGGGTCTCGTTAGCCAGTCATAATAGGCACTGCGACTGACTTTCAGTACCTTACAAACTGTTTTTATTTCGAATTGAGAGCGGTTGTCTCGAATATATCGAAACTTTACTTCATTTCTTTCGCGAAGAAGGCACTGGCCTCGGTGTGCCCCTTGGGTATTTTTAATATTTCTTTCTCTATCCGAAGCTGTTTAATCTCTTTTCT
>NZ_JBFRMK010000282.1:0-14756 GCF_041470405.1 Shewanella sp. 10N.286.45.A1 | reverse complement strand
TCAATGGCTGGCTAGTAATCAGTAATTTTCACTGGTAGAAGTTGTTAGTAGCGCAATTAAAGCTTCAGCCTTATATAAGGCTAATGCGGGACACAAGATATAAGACCTGCGTGAACATTGCACTTTATGCAATGATGACAGTTCTTTGTTTCACTCAGGCGGAGAAACTGGTAATCAGTTCTTTTTATGTTCTAACTCATTGTTGATACACTGGTTTACTGTTAGTCTTGAGTGATTAAAGTACTGGCGACCTGTTCTTATTAAGACCGTTCTTATTCGGAATTCAGCCTAATATACTGTTATGATTTTTCACTGTAATGTAGTATTTATTGTTTTATTTTTAGAAATCTATGTTATTTAATCACAATATTTAGAGTAGAGGTAACATGTTAGAAACAATTACATTAGGCAGTGCCGTAAAGCTAGCGACTCCATTTGCGAAGAAGATTTTTAATTCAAAAATTAAGCCTATTTTAAGCGGTAAGGTCGATCAATACTTTAAAAATAAGTCTGATATAAATACTTTTGAAAAAGAATCAGTGAAATATATTTCTAGCTTAACTGGGCAATGTTCGACAATGAACACAATTGCCTTTCCAAATGCGCCCAAGAATTTGGAGGAGCTTTATTTACCACTAACACTCTGTGATGAAAGTAATTCTACCGAAATACTAATTGATGATAATGCTAATGTATTTGAAACTAACAATAAAGTATTAATAAACGACACCGCAGGCATGGGGAAGTCTACTCTTTCAAAGAAAATATACCTTAATATAGTGCGTGAAAATAATTACATTCCTGTATACGTAGAACTCCGCCAATTAGAAAATAAACCTATCGCTGAGCAAATAGCTTCAAAATTTGGAGTAAAAGCAAACTCTCCTGAAAAATTATTAAAAAAGTTACCATTGGTATATATTTTTGACGGCTTAGATGAGGTGTCAGCTAAAGACAAAAAAGATGTAATCAAAGAAATTAGGCTGTTTATTGACTTACTTGAGACTCCTAAGATTTTAATCACATCTAGACAAGAGTCGTACTTATCTGAGTTTTATGACTTTGTTCGTTATTCAATCGTTCCACTAAAAGATCAGGAAGCTTTCAGCCTTATTTCAAAGTATGACCCTGACGGTAGTGTTGCTAAAAAACTGATAAATGGTATTCGTCGTAGTGCTGATCGCGGTCTTAAAGAGTTTTTATCTACTCCTCTATATGTGTCATTATTATATTGCTCATATCGGTATAAAACAGCTATACCTCAAAAAAAGCACCTTTTTTACTCCCAAGTTTATGAGGCTTTATTTGACTCACATGATTTAAGCAAGGAGATAGGGTTCGTTAGACCCAAGCACTCAAAGTTAGACTCGTCAGAGTTTCATGCAATACTTCGAAGACTCGGTTTTTGGTGTTTAAAAAATGGAGGTAAAATTGAATTTCAAAAGGATGAGTTAGAAATAATACTTGCTGATATTATTCGATCTACAAATGGCATAAACACAAGTTCGGTAAACTTCGTTAAGGACTTAACTACGACCGTTCCATTATTTTTAAAGGAAGGTAGTAATATGCGTTGGTCACATAAATCGTTAATGGAATATTTTGCTTCTATGTTCATTTGTAATGATACAAAAGAAAAGCAACAAACTCTTCTACTTCATTTATATGGATCTGCCGAATGGTCTACTTACGCTAATATTTTTGAGCTGTGTGCTGATATTGACTTTAGTTCACTGCGCGCTTCTGTAGTGAAGGAAGTTTTAAATTCATATGTTACACATTATGAATCAACATATAACAATATAACAAATAAAAGAATCTCACCTAATTCAGTAGATATAAGAATTGGTTTGTCTTTTTCTAGAAATCTTGGTTTTAAATTAATATCATCCGATATTATTGACTTTGATGATGAAGGTTTTTGGAGTGATAAAACCCCTGATGTAAAACTGGTCAAAAGTAATTGTGGGCTATCCTCAGGTAAAGTTTTGCAATTCATAATGCCGTTAGATAAAAATAATCTTTGTCTGCACGGTATCATGATAGAAGGTAGAGAGAAAAAGATACTTGATATACTGGCTCATAAGGCTCCTGCATTATTTACAAGTTACAGTAATAAATCTGACTTTTCGGTTAAGTTGTCTAGATCCGCGTTAAAGCAGAATAACCTGTACTTAGTTTCAGATGATCCTAGCATCAAAATAAATAACTCAAAATATTTTCAACTAATAAATGAATTGTTATCGAGCTTTGGGAAGCATGCCTTGAAAATCAAAGAAGTAAGAGAAGAGTTATTACACATTGCTACAGATTCAAGTAATGGGATAGACCAATTACTTGGTTCAATGGATTGTTAAGTCCAATAAATCATAACAAGGCACTTAAACCGAACTAAAACAGTGGGTTACGTTTCGCTTCGCTTCACATTATAACCCACTATTTTAGCCCGCTTAGCAAGGCGTTACCGTATATCCGTTTGCCATACTTTCCATAATGAAATTCATCAATCCGAGAGTTGCAGCTCTAACTCACTTTTGTCCAAAAACGTGTTTCACTTCTCATGACCAAAAACACAAAACATTAAAAAAGCCAGTTGAATTAACAACTGGCTTTTATTTTGTCTAGCGATGCTAGACAAGTCGCTTTCGCTAAAGCAAATTACTCGCCTTGATCAACGCCTGCGCGGTTGATTAAGAACTGAGTCAATAATGGTACAGGGCGACCTGTAGAACCTTTATTGGCACCGCTGTTCCAAGCTGTACCAGCCACATCAATATGTGCCCAGTTATACTTCTTAGCAAAACGAGATAGGAAACAAGCAGCAGTAATAGAACCTGCTGGACGTCCACCTAAGTTGGTCATATCAGCAAATGGGCTCTCTAAGTGCTCTTGGTACTCATCCCATAATGGCATGCGCCATGCGCGGTCACCACTTTGCTCACCAGCATTAAGTAGCTCATGTGCAAGCGGGTTATGACCAGAGAACAGACCTGATGCGTGCTTACCCAGTGCAATAACACATGCGCCGGTTAAGGTTGCGGTATCAACCACTAATTCTGGGTCAAAGCGCTCAACATAGGTCAACACATCACATAAAACCAAACGGCCTTCAGCATCAGTGTTTAACACTTCAACCGTTTGACCTGACATAGTGGTTAAGATGTCGCCTGGACGATATGCATTACTCGATGGCATGTTTTCACAGCCGGCAAGTACGCCGATGACGTTGATGGGTAGCTGCATGTCACACAATGCTTTCATCGCACCGATAACACCTGCTGCGCCGCCCATGTCGTATTTCATCTCATCCATGCCTTCGCCTGGTTTAAGTGAAATACCACCTGAATCGAAGGTTAACCCTTTACCGACAAGTACAATTGGCTTCTGAGTATTATCGACAGCACCCTTGTATTCCATGATAGTCATAACTGATTCGTTATCACTACCACGGCCTACTGCTAGGTATGAATTCATTCCTAGTTTTTCCATCTGCTCTTCACCAACCGTTGTTACTGTGAGGTTCTCAGTATTTTCGGCGATTTGACGAGCTTGTGATGCAAGGTAAGCGGGGTTACAGATGTTTGGCGGCATGTTTGCCACGTCGCGACAAAGGTGCATACCGGCTGATACAGCCATGCCATGCTCTATCGCACGTTCGCCAACCGTTAGCTCACGGCGAGTAGGTACGTTAAACACCAACTTACGCAGTGGACGACGAGTCTCACCTTTACGTGTCTTAAGTGCATCAAAACTGTATAAGCTGTTCTGTGTACTTTCGACCGCTTCACGTACTTTCCAGTATGTATCGCGACCTTTCACGTGTAATTCGGTAAGAAAACAAACAGCTTCCATTGAACCTGTTTCGTTTAGGGTATTAATGGTCTTAGTGATAATTTGCTTGTATTGGCGTTCATCAAGTTCACGCTCTTTACCACAGCCAACCAAAAGTACACGTTCGCTTAATACGTTAGGTACATGATGCAGTAATAACATCTGTCCTGGCTTACCTTCCAAATCGCCACGACGAAGTAGGTTACTAATGTAACCATCACTGATCTTATCTAACTGTTCGGCGATACCGGACAAGCGTCTTGGCTCGTATACACCTACGACGATACAAGCTGAGCGTTGCTTCTCTGGGCTGCCGCTCTTTACGCTAAACTCCATGAGCTCTCCTAGATTCTTAAAGACAAATTTTATTATTTATTAGATAATGTCTGCTTGTGCCCAAAAAGGGCCTGAATATGGCGCACCCTAAAATAGATTTTTCAGGTGTTTTCCCTGGCCATGTTATGCAATTGTTGGTTACAAAACTACTAAAAGTAGACAGTTTACATGAAAGTTGTATTGATACCAGCATAATTCAAAGTTTAGAGACAGGATCCTACCTGTGATTGTATTTAGATACTTGATTCGAGAAGTTTTAAAGGCCCAAATTGCAGTACTTTTGGTGCTGTTAGCTATTTTTATTAGCCAACATTTCGTGCGTGTGCTTGCAGACGCCTCTGATGGTGAGTTTCCCGCTTCCCTAGTGATGACATTGCTAGGGCTCAATATGCCGTTTCTAGTTGTTTTAGTACTGCCACTCAGCCTATTTTTAGGTATTTTACTGGCTCATGGCCGCATGTACTCAGAAAATGAGATGGTTATTTTGCATGGTGTGGGCATTAGTGAATGGTATATCACCCGAGTCACTTTGCTGCTTGCTGTGGTCAACATGGTGTTTACAGGCTTTTTGTCTATTTATGTTACCCCTTGGGCAGAAGAGCGGCAAAATCAGGTGTTAGAACATGCCCAATCTGAGGCGGGGATTGCCGCATTAACCCAAGGGCGCTTTCAAACCAGCCCTAATGGCCGCGCAGTGTTATTTGTCGAACGCATTGGCCGAGATAATAAACTTGATAAAGTATTCGTTGCCCAGCTTCCCGATCCTGAAGACGAAACAGGCTTAGCTAATGTTGTGGTCGCGCGGTCTGGCAAGGTGGTTGAAGATGCTACAGGCGGGCAAAGGTTGCAGCTTGAAGATGGGGTGCAATATCAGGGAAGTCCAAAACGTATTGATTATCAGGTAGTCGAGTTTGGTGGCTATCAGATGGAGATTAAAGAGCAAGAGGCGGGAGAGCGCAGGCGTAAGCTTTCGGCACTGCCTATTGACCAATTGATGGATATTGATACGCCAGAAGCGACTGCTGAGTTTCATTGGCGCCTTGCAATACCGTTAGCGATTCCTTTAATGACTTTGATTGCAGTGCCTATGGCGCGAGTGAATAACCGCCAAGGAAAGTTCGCTAAGATGTTCCCTGCTATTTTGCTTTATTTGGGCTACTTCGGGTTGATGGTCGCGGGACGTAAATCGTTAGAAGACGGTGTTATTCCTGAATTCCTCGGAATGTGGTGGATCCATGCCTCCGCCCTGTTAATAGGCCTGCTCTTACTCGGTAAAGAGCGGCCAGCAGGGGCGAAACTTTCAGGCGTGTTTAAGCGTAAAAAGGCGGCTCGCGCATGAGAATTTTAGACCTCTATATTGCTAAGGTTCTTATCAGCAGCTCCTCTTTATCACTGCTTATTTTGACTGGTTTATCGGGCATTATTAAGTGGGTTGATCAGTTAAGGCTGGTAGGACGAGGCACCTATAGCATGATGGATGCTGGGATCTATGTACTGTTCTTGATCCCCCGTGATATCGAAATGTTTTTTCCTATGGCAGTACTGCTTGGCGCACTTACCGGCATGGGAATGTTGGCATCAAATTCTGAATTGGTGGTGATGCAGTCATCCGGTTTATCACGCTTGCAAATTGCACTGTCGGCAATGAAAACTGCGATACCTTTGATGATTTTGGTGATGTTACTGTCGGAGTATGTTGCGCCTGTTGCCGAGGTACGTGCGAAAGAGATCCAGCGAACGCAGATCTCTGGCGGTAGCTTGATTGAATCTAGCCGTGGAGTTTGGGCAAAAGATGGCGATCTGTTTGTTAATATTGGCGGTATTGTCGATAGCAATAATTTACGCGATATCACTTTGTACGAATTTAGCGATACTACTAACCTTACCAGTACTGTCCATGCCGAAACCGCTAAATATATGGGCAAATTTTGGCAACTCTATGACGTTAGAAGAACCTCATTAAAGAGCGAACAAGTGGTGTTGACCAACCTCGATGAAGACAAATGGATATCGTCGTTGACGCCCGAGAAATTAAGTGTGGTATCGGTTAAACCTGAGTCGTTATCTATTGAAGGGCTGTTGGATTATTTGGACTATCTACAAAACAACAATCAAGCTTCTGCTCGCTATGAGTTAGCATTGTGGCGCAAGTTAATGCAGCCTGTCACTATCGCGGTGATGATGTTAGTGGCGCTATCTTTTGTATTTGGTCCGTTAAGAACGGTGACCATGGGCGCGCGAGTGCTGCTAGGGGTCGTGGCTGGTTTTAGTTTCTATATTTGCAGTGAAGTATTTGGTCCATTAAGTATCGTTTATGGCCTACCAGCGTTTATTAGCGCCGGAATGCCAGCTGTCATATTTAGCGCTGGCGCGCTGTACTATATCCGTAAATAAAGGCCTAATCCTTAGAAGGTAGGCAACAAAAAAGCCAATATACTTGCGAGCAAGTTTATTGGCTTTTTCTTTTCTGCCTAACGCCTAACGCCTAACGCCTAACGCCTAACGCCTAACGCCTAACGCTAATCGCATATTAAGCGATTAAACGCCTCGCCAGTTACGCATCTGATTAGCTTCTTTAGACAGTACCACCATTTCAGAGCGGGTCATCATATCTTGCAGTGCAAGCTTGTCACCGTTAATCAATATCCACAAATTACCAATGCCGAGTAACGACCAGATAAGTCTCGCCGCAGCGGTGATCATACTTAGATTCTGACCATTCGGGTGCTGGATCTTAAGTCTCCAAGCGCGCATCCCTAAAGTTTGGCCACCGTAGCTCCAAAAGCTGATATAGAACAAACCTACACACAAGGCTATCCAGAATTGATAGATCCCTTTATATAACGGCTCGGCATTTAGCGCATCGGATATATGCTCATAACCTGTTATGTCGACTAGCCCGCCAGAGACCAGTGCGGTAAATAGGCCAAAACCGATAGCGCCGGCGATCATGTAAACCGCGACAGCGAGTAGCAAGTCGTAAATAATTGCGCCGCAGCGTTTGAAAAAACCAGCGCGTGGAAAGTTAGCATGATCGCTGTTGGGCATAGAGTTTGCTGTCATTAATATCACTCAATTGGTTGGTTGCGAGTCAGTGTTGTTAACGGGTTAACGCGCCTTAGGATCATCTTTAATGTAATAAATATCGCTAAAACCAAATCTAGCAAACTCTTTATTACGAAAATCTCTTACCGCCGATGAACCCTTAGATGTCATCTCTACTTGCTGTTCCATCATATGGTAGCGAGTTAAATCAACGCCTTCTTCAGCCGCAACGGCTTCATAGATGTCATGGAATTTGTCGTAGGCAAAGTTAATCTCTTTGGCTTTGCCTTTGAACTTATAGGTGATTCTTACGGCCATGTTAGTCTTCTCTTTTGAAATTGCGCATATGATAGCAAATCTCGGCTATAAGGTATAAACCATATAACAGGCATCGGCTGGATAGCCGCTGAGATCTTTCTCGATCTTACGCTCGCAGAAGCCTTGTTGTTGCCAGTAGCGATCCGCACCTTGCACTGCAACTAAGCTAATGCTGCTGTATTTGTCTTGCACTGCAAACAGTTTTAAGCGATCGAGGATCAATCGACCTGCGCCTTTGCCTTGAGCTTTAGCTGACAGCGCAATGTCGTGCAGGTACAGGGTATCGCTTGCAGTGATGCTGCCTAACTCTTGCTCTAAGGTGGGCGGATTATTGATTATCCACGGATGAGCCAAGCAATAGCCTACAACTTGTTGGTTTAGTTCGAGGCTAAAGCAGCTTTGCGGCGATGCTAACCATTTACTCTGTAATACTGCTAATGATTCGGGTTCGATCTGTGGATAGCACTCTAGCTGGATCTCAAGAATACTTGGCCAGTCACTTGCTTCAATGCTGCGTAGTTTCATCTGTTCATCCTACTTGTTTTAAGCGGAGTATCGCTGCAGTAAATGCTGCTTGAAATGTTCTGGATTAAGCGTTTCACCAGTGGCTTGTTTTACCAGTTCATCGGTGGTCAATAAACTGCCTTTCGACCAGATATTTTGTTCAAGCCAGCCCATCACAGCAGGCAACTTACCATTAGTAACCAATGATTCCATAGAGCCTAGCTGCTGTTCCATCGCGACTCTGAATTGAGCGGCATACATGGCACCTAAGGTGTAGCTTGGGAAATATCCCATCTCACCAACGGCCCAGTGAATATCCTGCATGCAGCCATTCTTGTAGTCTCCATCGGTGTTAATCCCTAAAAGCGATTGCATCTGGGCGGACCAAAAGTCAGGTAGGTCGGCAATTGCGAGTTGATTGCTAACTATTGCTTTTTCAGCTTCAAAGCGCAGTAAAATATGGCAAGGGTAGGTGACTTCATCTGCATCGACTCTGATATGACCGGGTGTAACTCTAGAGTAGATGTTTAGCAACTGCTGGTGGCTTAAGTTGCAATCTAAACGTTGTTTCAGCATAGGTTGCAGGTGCTGGAGAAATGCACTGCCGCGTCCAAGCTGCATTTCGCAAAACAGGCTTTGGCTCTCATGGATTGCCATTGAACGCGCAACGCCAGCGGGCTGCCCGCGCCATTTAAGTGGTAAGCCTTGCTCATATTTTGCATGACCAGTTTCATGTACAACGCCCATCAAGCCGCTGGTAAAGTCAGCTTCATCATAACGAGTGGTTAGGCGAACATCACTGGCAACGCCGCCACAAAATGGGTGGCTGCTGGTATCGAGCCTACCGTGGTTAAAGTCAAACTGTAAAAGCTCCATCACATCACGACTTAATAGCGCTTGTGCCTCACTATTGGTGTGAGGAATGCTAAAACGAGCTTGGTGCTGCTGTTTATCTTGAACTTGTTCAATTAATTGCGGCAACCAGCTTTTTAAGCCACCAAATATCTGCTCCAGCCTTGTTGATGTCATTCCGGGTTCAAACTTATCCAGCAGTGCATCATAAGGGGAGACATTAAGCGCTTCTGTACGAATCAGTGCCTCTTCCTTTGCAAGCGCAAGTACTTGCTCAAGGTTAGGTTTAAATCCTTGCCAGTCGTTTTGGTTACGTTGCTCGCGCCAAGCTTGCTCGCACTTATAGGCGGCTTTGGTTTTGGCTTCAACAAGGCTCCCCGGAACAATATTCGCTTGCTGGTACTGATAGCGGATCTCTCGAAGGTTTGCCTGCTGCTGCGGATCTAATGTTTCTAACTCTGCATCGGCAATCGTTTGCTCTAGCATAGGCGCGGTTTTCAATGAATGAATATGCTTGGCAAGTTCAGCCATTGCTGCGCCTCTCGCTTCGCCGCCACCAATAGGCATCATCGCTGCTTGATCCCAATCACCGAGTGCGCTCAAATGTTCAAAATGGCTAATGCTTTGAAAGTGGCTGCAAAGCAATTGATAGTTTTTGTTAGTAGACTGGTTCATAAAGGTCAGCTAAAGATGAATAATCTCGCTATGCTAGCATGAAGTTCAACGGCAAATAAGCGCTACTAAATCGATTATTTATATTGCATTTGTAGTAAGCAAAAAGGAGATAATAATGAGCAAAGCTCAGGGACTGGGTTTTATTGCGGCAAGCTTGCTGCTATGTAGTTTTAACTTGATGGCGGGGAGTGAAGCATTTAAACCGGGAGTGGTATTGCCGCAATATGGCAAAATAGCTGAGGTGGAGACTAGTGTAACTATTCCCAAAAATATGAAGTTCAAAGTGGTGTTTGATATGAGCAAAGCTGCGGAACCAGGCAAAGTAAACCGTAGTTTGGATACGTTAGCGCGCTTTATCAATATGCATGTCAGCAATGGTGTTGCACTCGATGATATCGACTTGATGATGGTGGTTCACGGTAGTGCAGTCAAAGACTTTACCCTGGAAAAATTCTATCAATCAATTCAAGGTAAACCTAACGCCAACGCAGAGTTGATAGACCAACTGAGCAAAATTGGTGTTAAATTTAATTTATGTGGTCAAAGTGCCGCTTATTATGATGTATCACTGCCGCAGTTGTTACCTAGGGTCGATATGGCATTATCGGCGATGACAGCTCACGCCATAGCAGCAAAAGAGGGTTACAGCTTGAATCCTTTTTAAGCTGTGGATTTTTTAGTTTGGCTACAGGGCAAAGTTTGGTATGCTGAATACTGCATAAATTATTTTAAATTATGCAGTTAGCCACATTGCAAGGCATCGAAGCTTTGCGCCGCATAGGATCATGCGGATAAATTGTGTTCATGGAGGATTTAATGGTTTCATTTCTATTAAGCCAAGAAAACTTACCCTATGCCATCTCCTTATGTATTGTTGGTATACTCGGAATTGTTGAAAGCTTATCTCTTGTCATTGGTGCTAGCTTTTTAGGGCTACTCGATGATTGGGCGCCTAATGATGCAGGCAATGATGTCGGTGGAGTCACGGGGCTTGCTGGCTGGTTATGCATTAATCGTCTCCCGCTACTGATTTGGTTTGTACTGGCACTCGTGAGCTTCGCCATTGCAGGTTTATCGGTTAACTTTGTCTCTTTAAGTTGGTTTGAAAGTCTATCTGCCCAATCTGTTTCTTTGCCTATTTCACTTATGCTTATGGCCGTCAGTTGTCATTTTCTTGGTGGAAAACTTGCCAATATCTTACCCAAAAATGAATCATCAGCAGTTTCGGTTGAAGACCTTAATGGGTGTGTTGGTACCTTAACTATAGGTAAAGCCGTTTTAGGAAATCCTAGCGAAGCATTAGTTAAAGACGACTATTTGCAAAAGCATTATGTATTAGTGGAGCCCGAGGAAGATGGAGTTGAGTTTTTAACCGGGACGCAAGTGGTGCTGCTTAAAAGAAGAGGCCGTGTTTGGAGCGCGGCAAAACTTGAATCATGAATATCCATATGTTTGATATAAATTTAACCTAAATAATGAAGGAACATTATAGATGGAACCAGTACAAGATATAGCTGCAGGATTTGGTGGTAGCTTTGCGTTAATAATCGCAGGCTCAGTTTTTGTCGGTATGTTGGTAATTGGGATGATTTTTGCCAAATTATATTGCCGTGCCACAAAAGAGATGGCGTTTGTTAGAACAGGCTTTGGCGGAGAAAAGATTATTAAAGATGGCGGTGCGATCGTTCTGCCCGTTCTGCATGAAACCACTGTGGTCAATATGAATACATTACGTATTGAAGTGGAAAAAACACAAAAAGATGCCTTGATTACCAAAGACCGTATGCGAGTCGATGTTAAAGCGGATTTCTATCTGCGAGTTGCCCCCAATGTAGAGGGGATCTCGATGGCGGCGCAAACTCTTGGCACCAGAACAACCCGAGTTGAAGAGCTGAAAAAGCTGATGGAGAGTAAGTTTGTCGATGTGCTGCGAGCCGTAGCTGCAGAGATGAATATGACCGAAATGCATGAACAGCGTGCTGACTTTGTACAGCGAGTGCAAAATAATGTCGCTAATGATCTTGAGAAGAATGGTCTTGAGCTTGAATCGGTATCGTTAACAGGCTTCGATCAAACTGACTTGCAATTTTTCAATGAGAACAACGCCTTTGATGCTGAAGGTCGCGCGCGCTTAGCTAAGATTATTGAAGAGAAGCGTAAAGAGACCAATGATATCGAGCAGGAAAACCGAATTAAAATAGAGCAGCGTAATCTTGAAGCTGAAAAACAGTCGCTTGAAATTGAAAAGACGGAAGAGGAAGCACGGCTAGTGCAACAACAAGCGCTAGAGTTTAAACGTGCTGAACAAAAAGCGGAGATCTTAAAGCAACAAGAGCAAAAAACGCGCGAAGAACGTGAGGCTGAAATTGCTAAAGAGCGTGCTGTTGAGACTGCTGAGATTGAGAAAACCAAAGATATTGAAACCCGTGAAATTGAAAAGCGTAAAGCGATTGAGCAATCACGCATTCAGCAGCAACGCGATATCGAAGTGGCTGAGCAAGACAAACAGATTGCCGTTGCCGCGAAATCAGAAGAGGAGTCTGCTGCACGCGCACAAGCCGCAGATGCTGAAAAACTCAAGGTAGAGAAAGAAGAAGCGGTTATCACCACTCGTCAAGTGGCTGAAGCTAACCGTCGTAAAGAGATTGAAGTGATTGATGCGCGTAAAGAAGCGGAGCGTGAGGCGGTAGGGGTCACCGTTGAAGCTGAAGCTGAAAAACGTGCAGCTGAAGATAGATCGAGTGCGATTTTAATTGAAGCGAAAGCAGCTGCAGATGCGAAAAAGTTAAGCGCTGAAGCGGATGAAAAAGTCTATGCGGTTGATGCGGCTGGTAAGCAAGCACTGCATGAAGCT
Organism: Shewanella sp. 10N.286.45.A1; assembly: GCF_041470405.1. Taxonomy (NCBI): domain Bacteria; kingdom Pseudomonadati; phylum Pseudomonadota; class Gammaproteobacteria; order Alteromonadales; family Shewanellaceae; genus Shewanella; species Shewanella sp. 10N.286.45.A1. The sequence goes on along the minus strand of NZ_JBFRMK010000282.1, from coordinate 2,341 downwards.
GAAAACGTATTGAGCGATGAGCAGATTGCCCTGCAACGCTCACTGGCTATTTTGGCCTCATTGCCTGAAATTATCAAAGAGTCAGTTAAGCCACTGGAAAGCATTGAAGGCATTAAGATCCTGCAAGGTTACGGCGCTGGTAACAGCAATGGTACTGGTGCAGCAGAAACGGCAGGCCAACAGGGGGGCATTGCAGAGCAAGTCACTACCGCCGCATTAAATTATCGTGCTAACGGCCCTGTGGTTGATGCTATGCTGCAAGAGCTTGGACTCGTTGATGCTAAAACTGGCAATTTGAGTGAGTTGCTAAAAGGTAATAATACCCTCACCGAGCAAGCGCTTAATATTCCTAAGGTTGAGCTCGATACACTCGATGGTCACAGTCACAAGCAAACCACAGCAGCGGATCTTAACTAAATTCTCTACCATTTAACAAGAGCGCCTTTCGGGGCGCTTTTTTGTGTCTAAAGCAAATGAGCATTTTGTAATACAGGGGGTAACCAGCTTTAAAACTTGGCTGATAAAGTCGATTTTTATCTTACATTACCAGAGTCATATCCAGCCTCAGCAGCAATTCTAAAAGCGCATCTAACGGCTAATTACTCGCTAATACTTTAGTGCTAGTAAGATATTCTAAAAAAATAATTATAAGTTAGCTTTAGTAGCGCAGCAGGCAGTACAGTAGATGTTTATCGTGATGGCAACCTTGTTGGTTCATCAGCAAGTAATACCACCTATACCGATACTATTAGCACTAAAGGTGGTGGTACATACACTTACAAAGCATGTGATGCTGGAACGACTACTTGTAGCGCCAATGTTAGAGTAACATTCTAATAGCGTTAGACTAATCCACTAATGGCTGTAACAGGGCCAGTGCTGGTTGCAAATTTTTAGGCCAGATTTGATAAGCCTTATGGTGTTTAATCAGTGAGGCTTTTTTGTTACCGGCGCTAAGCAGTAGATCATGCTTATAAGCCACAGCGGAAAAAGCTGGCTCAGGCGCACGGACATAAAGTGTGATGGGTTTTAACAGTTCATTGCCATCAATGCGTTGCTGAAATTGATCTTCTGGTATGATCAAACTCGAGTGACCATCGCTAGCGAGCTTTAGCTTTTTAGTCACTTCTTGATCGGTAATGATAAGCCAATCGTCTGCTTCAAGTTCAGTTAACATCGCTTTTAAAGATGCGGCTAGTCCTTGCTGTTTACCGGCAATGTAGCTGTACTGCTGGCTAATCTTTTGTAGTAAAAGTTTAAGTTCTGCTGCAGCGCCCATGCTACGAGCCTGTCTTATCCAAAAGGTAAGATCATCGGCTATCAATTTAGAAAAGCGACGTTCTTTAAGGGCGGTTACCATCCAGCTACATAAAAAATGACTCTCAGCGGCGGGGGTTTTAGCACTGCTGCTTTTTGCTGCATAATCGGAAAGTGCAGCAAGACCTGCGTTAGCAAATTCTAAAAGGGCTTGGTTATAACTGGTATCGGACATGAGATCTCCGCCGTGGAAAGTAAGTGAGGGTACGGCGGAGAGATTATAGCTAATCCCGTCTTTAACAGCTACGTTGAAGCGCAGCCGCAAGAGATTATTTGAGTGCCAGTTTTGCTGCGGTAGTAATTAGCTCCGGTGCTGGGCGCACTCTAAAGTTTGGATTCACATATTGGAAATGCACTAGGCCGCTAGCATCACTGATATAAACCGCTGGTACGGGTAATACTAAGCGCTGCTCGCCAGATGGTGTTTGCCAAAGTTTATTTTCAAGCTTCATCTTGCTGGTGTAACGGGAAGTGGTCTTGGCGCTGGTGAAGTAGGCTAGGCCAAAGGCTTTACTGGTGTCTAAGTTGGCATCGGATAACAAGGTGTAACTGAGGTCTTGCTTGGTCATCGATGCTTTTAATTTTTCAGGCGTATCCGGAGAGATACCTATTAGCTGAAAACCCATCTCGAGTAGTTGTGGCTCAATTGCTTGCAATTGACCCATTTGAGAGTTGCAAAATGGGCACCAGCCACCACGATAGAAAAAGATGATGCTTGGTTTGCCAGCAGTGAGTTTGGCGATATCAACACTGTTGCCATTGAGATCTTTTAGTGAAGCAGAGGGAATGGTTTGTCCGTTCATTAACGGCATCACATTCAATTCATCGAGTGCGATAGGTTTAGCAAAAACAGGCAAGCTAAACAGTAGTATCGTCAGTGCAACTAAGGTCTTTTTTAACATTATTTTGGCCTTTAAATGTAGAGGAAGTTATTCGCCTAATAATAGACCTGTGAAATGTAATTTAACTTTCAATGTCTGTTGCTAGGGGCTGTTGATCTTTCATGGTTGTTTTTGCCGCAGTT
>NZ_JBFRMK010000281.1:0-10532 GCF_041470405.1 Shewanella sp. 10N.286.45.A1 | reverse complement strand
AAACGACATAGCCTCCGCCTTGTCAAAATAGCCAATAAACTGCGGCAAAAACAACCGTGAAAGGTCAACAGCCCCTAGCATCATAAGGAAACAAACATGACACACCCAATTATTACTGATTTAGAGAACCGTTACACAGCAAAGAGATATGACGCATCAAAACGCGTTCCTCAGGCCGAACTTGATGTAATTTATGAGGCTATGCGTTTATCCGCTTCATCAATTAACTCTCAGCCTTGGAAGTTTATTGTGATTGAGAGCGATGCAGCTAAGCAACGTATGCACGACACATTTGCTAATAAATTTCAGTTTAATCAGCCGCACGTGAAATCAGCATCACACATTATTTTGTTTGCTCACAACCCACATTACACCCGTGACGATTACGCTAAAGTGGTTGATAAAGGTATTGAAGACGGTCGTACGAAACCTGAAGAGCGAGAGCAAGCTTTTGGTGGCTTTGCTTTTGCTGAGCTCAATACTGACGAGACTGGTAACACTGCAACCTGGACTAAATCTCAAACTTACTTAGCGCTGGGTAACACCTTGCATGTATTAGCTCGTCTTGGCATCGACTCTACCACAATGGAAGGCGTAGACAGTGAGCTTATCGGTGAGAATTTTAAAGATGAGTTAGATGGTTATGTCTGTGAGGTTGCACTGGCTATTGGTTACCACCATGCTGATGAAGACTACAATGCAGCACTGCCAAAATCACGCTTGAGCGCTGAAGCAGTTATGACCGTTATCTAATTAAACCGTTATTCAATGGACAAGTGACCATTGCTAAATAACCCCATAATGCCGTACATACTTGGTCGTATGTACGGTATTTTTTATAAAACTACGACTGATTCGATATCATAATTGTTCACTGCTCATCCAATTCTTAGCCTAAAGCCTTCACAGCGCAAAATTTGACAATTTATCGCTTAACTCATGATTGATTAAAGTTAGCTTTGTGTTACTTTCCCTTTGTTTTTTAATGATTAAACTCAAAAATGGTTAGATGAAGGTTGCCTAGCAACCACTAAGGGAAATAGACGTTATGACATCATCGAAGTTAACCACCTACATTTTAAGCGCTACGCTAGTAGCATTAAGTGGCTGCGCCCTCTCACCCAAAAATGTTAGTGATATTCAACTTAAAGATCCAAACTTTGCACACTGTATTGCACAAACAAAAATGGCAGTGTTGTCAGACATTACCGAGCTCAACTGCTCGGATAGACAGATCACCCATGTCGACGAAATTCGTTACATGCCGGCACTTACTGACCTCAATTTAATGAATAATGAATAATGAATTGGTAGAGTTTGATACAACACTCCGCCCCAACCTTCAGCGTTTAAATCTACAAGGCAATAATCTTTCCAATATCAATTTGAACAACAGCCCTGAGCTCACTTTCCTCAATATCTCTAACAATAAAATAAGCAACATCGATGTAGGCCAAAATTCAAAGCTGATTAGCCTTTACGCCTACAAACTGCCACTTACCCAAATTGATGTTTCTGCTCAATCAAAATTAAGAGATCTAGGCTTAAGCAAACATAAGCTAACTAATATCGATCTATCTAATAACCCGCAACTACAAAGCCTTAATTTATCTGTAGGCACACTGGATAATATCGACTTAACTCATAATGCTAAATTGAGCCATGTCTATCTTGCGAGTAATCAGCTGACACAAATAGACGTTAGCCAAAACCCGAAATTGATACAGCTATCTGTTAGAAATAATCAATTGAATGAACTCGATTTAAGCCGTAATTCACAACTGGTGACACTCAAAGCAGACTACAACAAAATTAAAGATGTTTCGTTTAGCGCTGAGCCGCTGATTACTGAGCTTGAGATCAACAATAATCGACTCACCGTATTAGATACTTCTGCATTCGCGCACTTAGATAAGCTGACCGCTTTCAATAACCCCTTACAGCTACTGAAGGTCAATCACGCGCAACCGCCAAAGGTGCTCTCTATTGAGGGCACCCCCTACGCATTATCGAATCAAGCACAAACTAACGAGCGAGCGCACGATTTCTAATCTACTATCGCCACGAGTGAGTATTCTAGAGGCTGGGTTAATCAGCCAAGATGGCAATCAATACAATATTTTTTCGAGCCAGCTAGTGCTGCCGTCTTTAGGCCAATATATACCCACCCGACCTGAAAATGCAGGATTCAGTGTGAGTTTAATGGGCTTTAGTCAAGGCATTGATTGCAGCTAATGGTCGCTCCCTTGGTAAAATCAATAACACAGAGTAAAACCCATTAAACCCCATCGAAGAAGGGGTTGTGCAAGCCCACTTCGTTGTTGCGGTAACTTAAAAGGGAATAACCATTCCCACGTTAACGCGCCTAGAATTGAACTAGCACAACACCTCTGAAACGAGCATTTTCAAGTGGGATGGGTATATAGGGTATCGTTATTCGGTAACCCTACCGAAAAATGCCAAAGGAAAGATAGCTCCCGAGCTCGTCAATCAGGCGCAATTCCCTATAACGGTGCGTATGACACACCCAGAAATTGTTGACCCTAAAAGCGGTAAAGGCTTCACGACATCAAGCTGGACAGACACTATGCTCAAGCATAATCGTAATTTGGCTATGTGGTATTTTGGCGACAAACATGAGCTGGTCAGCGGCCGCTGGACGCTCGATATTCTTTACCGTAATTCAGTCATAGCAACCAAGTCGTTTATGTTGGTCAATATGGATGAAGAACCAAAACAAAAGCCGCAGAAAAATGTCACCTTCGCTGATTTAATTAGCAATGGTCAACATTATCTATGCACGGATAAAAAGTACCGGAGCTGTTTAGGCTTCAGCGATAGCAGCCACTGCGAAACAAGCCTTCAGCCTTTTAAAGCCCAATGTCAGCAAAGTGCAATAAAAGCAGTTCAAAAGCTAAGGCGTAGGCCGATAAATACTCAACTTAAAGCTTTTTTTAGCCACCTTACCGCCTGTATGGGTGACAAATATATTCAGACAAGCAAACTTGTGCCACAACAGGTAGGTAGCTGCTTAAGTAATTAAACAACTATTTAGCGCAAACAACTATTTAGCGCAAACAACTTGCCACAATATCAATAGCCCGCTCTGTGCGGGCTTTATTATAACTACAGATAAAAACTGCTAGCGGCATCACGCTCCTTTACACTTCTTTAATTGAACTCGTTACTGAGTTTCATTACCATTCTCAACTTCAAAGTTTACTTATTTGTCTGCAACAACTTCCAGACAAAAATAAAGCCCTTATACAAATAAAAGTAAGCTATTAGCCGTAGTTGTCTTGTGCTTATATTTTGCCAAGACCGATTTGAGATCTTAACAATGAATGTCGTTCCCGCTTTAAAATGGTTCCACAATTGGGTTGGTTTTTTTATTAGCATTACCATGCTAATTGTATTAACAACAGGTGTTTACCTTGGCAGCATGGACATGCTCAAACGCCTTGATGACAAAGGACAACAATACGCACCACTGTCTATTGAGCGAAAAGCAGAGGTGACAAATACACTGTTTGAACGTTACCCAGAAATAAGCTCTGTTCGCTTTCCCACTGAGCACACCCCATATATTCAAGCTGGAGCAAGGGGCACAACAATAGCGTTAGATAGTGAGCTCAATGAGCTGTCTATTCGCAAGTTTTCTGAAATGCCGATGTATAGCACTGTTTTCTGGTTACACAGAAACTTCTTAATGGGTGACTTTGGTAAGTACCTCAATGCTTGGGCATCAATGATTGGTGCGGTTATCACCTTAGTGGGGATCTATCTATGGTGGCGAGTGCGTAAAGGTTTTCGCCTAAAACAAAGTCTCCCTAAAGATACTCGTTCAAGTAGCTTGTTAAAAAGTCACATTCAACTCGGATTGTTTATCTCTGTGCCTCTATTCGTTTTGTGTTTAAGTGGCTTTTTAATCACTTATAAAGGTTTGTGGTTCGGCGCATTAAAACCAAGCTCGAACATAGAAATTAGCTACCCTAAAAGCCAAGCTAAAGATTGGCCAAGCCAATTACAAACCGCGCAAAACATTTGGCCTGACTCTCTACTCGTTGCAGTCAGTAAAGATCGCGCTAAAAAGCCAAAAGAGGGAGAACCAGCAGCGGAACCTAGCTATAGCATCCAGTTCGATAGCCATAGCGACGTGTGGTTACGTAATGCAGACAGGATCAGTATCAATCACGCCGAAGGCACCATTAAATCGGCTTTAAAGCACAGCGACAGACCACTTTCAGCCCGAGTAGCCAGTTTTGTAAGACCGTTGCACGACGCGCTTAATATGCCTTTTGGTTACGTTGTATTTATTACGAGTGTGTCATTGGTTGGCTGCATGATCCTAATGTTTAGTGCACTAACTTTCTATCGACGTATTTTTAAGAAAAAACGCCGTTAGATCTCCAAAACATTAGCGGGTAATTGCTAGTAGCAAAACTTTACTAACAATTACCCAGTTGACATTTTATGCCATTTATAGAAGATTGACGCTGTAGAAAACTATAATAACTTCAGCATGGAAAAGCATAAAATAATGAAAAAATCACTAATTGCTATTGCCTTAGCCACTACCTTTTTAGGTGGCTGCGGCGCTTCGGATGTTAATGAAACAGCAGCGACAGAAGTCACTAAGACTACTGCAACTAAAGCGGAACTAGGCAGCTTCGGGGTTGACCTTTCTGCACGAAATGAAGCCGTCAAACCTGGCGATGACTTCTTTATGTACGCAAGCGGTACATGGTACGACCATTACATCATGCCTGCAGACAAGACTCGATATGGCGCATTTACAGGTCTTGCTGAGCGCAGTGAAGAGCAAGTTAAAGAGATCATCGATGATATTGCTAGCCGCAGTGATTTAAATGCTGAAGAGCAGCTCATTGCTGACTTCTACAAATCATACATGGACACAGATACCATCAACAAACTGGGTATCACGCCGATTCAAGGCACCCTTGATCAGATTTCAGCAATCAAGAATACCGATGATTTAACCAAGGTATTTGGTCAAGCATGGTTAACTGGCGCAACCTCTCCTATTTCTGGTGGTATGTGGTTTAACCGCCTAGATCCTAACCAATATGAAATGTCGATTGGTGCTGGCGGCTTAGGTTTACCAGATCGTTCATACTACCTTGAAGATAGCGAACGTTTCGTTAAAATCCGCAGCGCTTATGTTAGCCACATTGCACAAATGCTTGCATTCGCAGGTGTTAAAGATGGCGAAGCACGAGCACAAGCCATTCTTGCGTTAGAAACTAAGATGGCTGAGGGTCAGTGGCCTCGCGAAAAGCGTCGTAACCGTGACTTAACCTTAAACCAAGTTAAGCGTGCTGATCTTGCTAAGCAATATCCAGGCTTTGATTGGGATCTGTACTTCGCAGAAACCGGCTATAAAGTCCCACAGCTGAACATCTCGCAGCCTGATCCAGTTAAAACAATGATTGGCCTAGTCAATAGCGAGTCGCTTAAGGTTTGGCAAGATTACCTGACTTTCCATACCATCAGTAACAACTCAGATGTGCTTTCTGAAGATATCTACGCCGCTAACTTTGCATTTTACGGCAAAGAGCTAAGTGGCCAACAAGAGCCTCGCCCTCGTTGGAAACGTGCAATTTCAGAGATGTCAGGCACGCAATCATTAGGTTTCGCTATTGGTAAAGTGTATGTAGCCCGCTACTTCCCTGAATCTTCGAAGCAGCAGATGTCTGAGCTAGTTGAGAACTTACGTACCGCTATGGGTCAACGTATTGATGAGCTTGACTGGATGGGTGACGAAACTAAAGTTAATGCTCATGCAAAACTTGCCGCTTTCAATCCTAAAATTGGTTACCCAGATGTATGGCAAGAGTTTGATGGTTTAGTACTGACCAACAAAGATTTAGTCGGTAACATTCACAATCTACGCGAGTACTTTAAAGCTGATAGCGTAGCTAAAGAACTAAAGAAAACGGATCGCAACCGTTGGGGCATGACACCGCAACGGGTTAACGCCTACTACAATAGCTCGTTTAACGAGATTGTATTCCCAGCAGCCATTTTACAACCACCGTTCTTCGATCCTAATGCTGATGCAGCAGTGAACTATGGCGGTATTGGCGCTGTTATCGGCCATGAAATGGGCCACGGTTTTGATGACCAAGGTTCTAAGTCTGATGCCAACGGTATTCAACGCAATTGGTGGACAGATGCCGATCGTGCAGCATTTGAAGCCAAAGCTGATCAGCTAGCGGCTCAATACAGTAAGTATGAACCTATCCCTGATAACTTCGTCAATGGCCGAAATAGCCTTGGCGAAAACATTGGTGATGTAGGTGGTCTATCAATGGCTTATCACGCATACAAACTTAGCCTGAATGGCAAAGAAGCGCCGGTAATCGATGGCGTGACGGGCGATCAACGCTTCTTCCTTGCTTGGGCTCAAGTTTGGAAAGAGAAACGCACCGAGCAAAGTATGCTGAACCAGCTGCGAGCAGGTACTCATGCACCAGGTCGCTACCGTGCTCAAGCACCACGTAACCACGATGCATGGTACAAAGCCTTTGATGTTAAACCAGGTGATGCACTTTACTTAACTGAAGAAGAACGTGTACGTATTTGGTAAATAATATGAGCATGTTGGTATAAGAAAATAAAAAGCCCCGCTTATGCAAGCGGGGCTTTTTTACTCAGGACGGGACAAGCTGTGAAAAGCTTAATGCTTGCCTTTTACGCCATGACGTACCATCTCTTTACCGGTAACGAAGATTTCGTCGGTGATCCAACGGGCATGTAGTAACTTATGATTATTATCAAAAACAGCAACAAAGTGACGCCCATCGGCATTGTTAGTTGCCATACCTACGCCTTCTACACCTACCAGGCCTAGACCGCCATTCTCAACTGATAGCAGGAATGCTTCTAGTTTATCTAAGCTATCAATCACACTTTGTTCATCACTCATATTACTCTCTCTTCATCTTGCCAAAACTGTGTATGCAACAGCCTAGTATTGGCGCCATTTTAACGCGTCTATAACTAAATTTGCACTGAGTTAATGGTAAGTCAGAAAAAGTTTGACTTTTATACGACAAAGCAACTTGATTTAATTACCATTTCCAGCTTTAGTTACTGTCAACAAACTAGCAATTTTCCCTGTTCTTTTGGGCAGTTATATCTGTTTAACCGGAATAACACTAAACTTAAAGGATCTTTTATGAAGCTCAAATCTCTGTCTTTGCTCCTTATGCTGACACTATCGTCAACCTCTGCTTTGGCCGTCACTTGCCAATCTAATACCAGTGATCTCCCTTCATGGGCCAACAGTGAACGTAGAAGTGCAATCTTAGAGTTCGTAGAAGAGGTCAGCAACCCGAATAGCCCAAGGTTTGTCGCTGCTAAAGACCGTATCGCAGTGTTTGATAATGATGGCACCCTTTGGTCAGAACAGCCTATGTACTACCAACTGGTATTTACCTTAGAACAGATTAAAGGACTTGCCAGCAAACATCCACAGTGGAAAAACCAAACACCTTTTAAATGGGTGCTTAAAGATGATATTGAATCACTGATGAAAGCCGATCACCATGCACTGCTAGAGCTACTGCAAGCAACCCATTCAGGCTTAACAGTGGAGGCGTTTCAGCAGATAGTGCACAGCTGGGTGACTAAGAGTAAAAATCAACGCTTCGAGCGCAGTTATATCGACATGACCTATCAGCCAATGAAAGAGATGCTGACTTATCTTAAAGCCAACGGATTTACTAACTACATCGTCTCAGGTGGCGGCAGTGACTTTATGCGCGCCTGGACAGAGCAAGCATATGGCATACCTGCTGAGAATGTGATTGGCAGCAGTTTTGGATACGACGTAGTAAAAGTGGGCGCTGATACGGTGATAGTGAAAAATGGTGAGTTAGTGTCAAACAATGACAAACAGGTAAAAGTTGAAAATATTCAGCGCATTATTGGCAAAAAACCAATACTCGCGGTAGGTAATTCCGACGGCGATCACGCCATGATGCAATGGAGTACCAGCCAGAACATCCCTAGTATGGCAATGATAGTGCATCACACCGACAGTGAACGTGAATGGCAATATGATCGCGATTCATCCATTGGCCGGTTAGACAAGGCACTCGATGAGGCCAAACAAAAAGACAACTGGCACTTAATCGATATGAAAAATGACTGGTGTACAGTATTTGGTGCCACCAGCGCGAGTAAATAGCCCTATTGACAGTAACAGCTAACAAAGCAAAGAAGGCTTGAAAGCCTTCTTTGCTAAAATACTGATCCGTCATTTTCACGTGACAAATATACTCATCCACAGTTAGATTAAGTAGTACTTTATCATGACGAATCTTTATATCTGCGACGCTTTTAAAAGAATGAAATAGCCCCATATTAATAAGACAGCTAAACACATAGGAATTGATATGAGCAAGCAATACACTCCAGCAAAAGTTTGGACAATGGACAGTGAAAATGGTGGCGAATGGGCAAGCATCAATCGCCCAGACTCTGGCGCGAGATATGAAAGAACACTTCCTGTCGGTAAACACCCGATACAGTTGCACTCGTTAGCCACACCTAACGGCCAGAAAGTGACGATCATGCTTGAAGAGTTAATTGCACAAGGCGTATCTGGCGCCGATTACGATGCGTACCTCATTAATATTGGCGACAGCGATCAATTCTCATCAGGCTTTGTTGAGATAAACCCCAACTCTAAAATTCCAGCGCTGATTGATAACTCAGGCAATAGCGCAATCAATGTATTCGAATCGGGGAGCATTTTACTTTACCTTGCAGATAAGTTTGGCCACTTCTTGCCCACAGAGATTGCCGCCCGCACAGAAACCATGAACTGGCTATTTTGGCTACAAGGCTCTGCACCTTACCTTGGCGGTGGATTTGGTCATTTTTATGCTTATGCGCCTGAAAAGTTCGAGTATCCAATTGACCGTTTTACTATGGAAGCTAAGCGCCAACTCGATGTACTCGACAAGCAATTAGCAAAAAATGAGTATATCGCAGGTGAAGACTACACTATCGCCGATATGGCGATCTGGCCTTGGTACGGTAATTTAGTACTCGGTAAACTTTATAATGCCGCCGAGTTCCTTGATGTCGAAAGCTACACCCATGTGCAACGCTGGGCTAAGTTAGTTGGCGAACGAGCTGCAGTTAAACGTGGAAAAGTAGTCAACTGCACCTGGGGTGAAGAGTGGCAGCAATTAGCCGAGCGCCATAGTGCGAAAGATATCGATGCTGTACTAAAGAAGCAACCTTAAAGCTTATAGTGCTATAGCCTGCACGCCTGGGTCGAACAAGTATCACTCGCTCCAGGCGTGTTGTCATTCAGATTGATTACGTTCTGCTTCGCGCCGCACAAGGATAAAAGTTAGGTACATTTTGGTTGGCAATGATAGAACCATGCCAAAGGCAATACACATTGCGCTAATGATGATCCCTTTAACCCCCATCGCCTCCACAGTTTCACTAAAGTTGTGGAAATAGATCCCAAGTAAAATGAGGCAAAGACCAAGAGTAATAGCTGTTTTTAACAGTAATATCAGTTTTGTATCTGTCACGCTTTACCTCCCTTAATCATCATAGTACTCGGTGCTCGACGCTATCTTTCAATATTGAATCTATTTAGCCCATCACGCCATGATTCAGATCAAGCTTGAAAAGTTAATGTAGCAAAAGCTGATTAACACTCTAATGTTTCGACTCGCGCATTAAAGTTCAAACCACCTCTGCATACCTACAAAGCAGTATTTTTAGCTTTAACTGTGGTATTCAGACCTCTCTAACAGTCATAAATAGCGATTATTACTGTCACAATCACAGTTAAATACAGCAGCGTTGATGTAGATCAATAAGCACCTACGCCTTTTCGGGTCATATAATAGTGAACCAGATCACAAACAGCCGCATCGGTAATGATGCGGTACTCGCAAAAGTTGTGATTTAAAGCCTTACTAGAAATGAAATGTACAATTTAGAGGTGCACGATGGAGCTACTACCCAATTGCTATACAGATCTTTGCGTCAATGGAAAATGGTTCCACTATGATCACGGTGAAAGCTCTGTGTTTATGCTCAATGGCAGCAAACCTTTATCATTTGAGCTTGATTCGTTGCCAAAAACAGAAGATGAACTCGAATTACATTTAAGCCATATAGCAGCAAATCTAATCTAAACGAGCCCCTGCAGATCCTATAGAAAAATGGGCCTCTAAGGCCCATTTCAATATAATACCAATCGGTATAAAGATTTGGTCGCTCAGCGAGAGTTTAGCGGTTTTGAGGCCAGGCAATGAGTGAAGTACATAGTTAAACTAGGTTCAAGCTCATTAACGCAGCATCAGAGCCGCTAAAACTGGCCTGTAAGGAGTGTTTTTGGCTTCCTACTTCGGTGTTGGATAAAGGCAAAAGGGAACACCATTATGGCAATTATCCGCCTTGAATTAGTTCGCCAAAAAACACTCTGAGTAGACCAACTACTTATGCCGATTGGTATACCCGTACTACCTGAA
>NZ_JBFRMK010000280.1:0-17487 GCF_041470405.1 Shewanella sp. 10N.286.45.A1 | reverse complement strand
ATGCAATTGGTATAAGTTATGCCTCCTGTTATCCATATTCTATGATCTTTGATTATAAAAAAGGCACTATCTGAGATAGTGCCTTTGAGCTAGAGCATAGAAGCTTATATTGCTAACTAAGCGTTAATCGGTGGCGTAGCCGTTTTCGGCAAGCACCTTACCATCAAGCTGCGCTTTGCCAGCTATCATCGCGAGTCGTTGTTGACTAAACCATTTTACAACAAGTGGGTAGATAGCATGTTCCTGCTCATGAACGCGATCCGCAAGTACCTCTACAGAGTCATCTTCATAGACAGGGACTTTAGCTTGTAAGATCACAGGGCCTGAATCAAGCTCAGGAGTCACAAAGTGCACACTGGCACCGTGTTCAGTATCTTTAGCATCAATAGCGCGCTGATGAGTATTTAAGCCGGTATATTTCGGTAAAAGAGAAGGGTGGATGTTAATCATCTTCCCTTCAAAGCGCATAACGAAATCATCACTTAAAATGCGCATAAAGCCAGCCAAGACCACTAAGTCTGGTTGATACTTTTCTATCGCACTAAAAAGTCTTTCGTCATAGTCAGCTCTTGTTTCGCCTTTATGAGCGATGACGCAGCTGGTATCAATTTCATTTTGGTGAGCACGAATCAAACCATAGGCGTCAGGCTTATTGCTTATCACCCCAATGACGTCGGCTTGTACGTTGTCATCACAACCATCAATGATGGCTTGTAGATTACTACCATTGCCTGAAATTAATACTAAAACGCGGCAGCTCTGAGACATTACAAGATCTCCACTTGCTCTTCGTCACCGCTACGCTTGGCAATGTCACCAATTAGCCATGCTTTTTCGCCTTCAGCGTTTAATAGTTTAAGTGCAGATTCAACTTTGTCTGCTGGCAAGGCAACAACCATGCCTACACCACAGTTAAAGGTACGGTACATTTCAAATTCAGAAATATTACCTTTTTCCATTAACCAGTTGAATACAACAGGCCACTGCCAAGAGTCGCTTTTCACTACAGCTTTACAGTCTTCAGGTAACACTCGTGGGATATTTTCCCAGAATCCACCCCCAGTGATGTGCGACATAGCGTGAACATCGTGCTCTTCAATCAATTTAAGCAGCGATTTCACATAGATTTTAGTTGGTTCTAACAAGTGATCGATAAGCGGCTTGCCTGCAAGCTCCTGCTCAGGATCAGCTTTGCTCACTTCTAATACCTTGCGGATTAGTGAGAAACCATTTGAGTGAGGACCACTAGAAGCTAATGCAATAAGTGCGTCACCATCTTGCACCTTAGTGCCGTCGATGATCTCTTCTTTTTCTGCTACGCCTACGCAGAAACCTGCAAGGTCATAATCATCACCTTCGTACATGCCTGGCATTTCAGCAGTTTCACCGCCAATTAATGCACAGCCTGATTGTACGCAGCCTTCAGCGATACCTTTAACAACTGCGGTGGCAACTTCAACATCAAGTTTGCCTGTCGCATAGTAATCGAGGAAGAATAGCGGCTCAGCACCAGATACGATTAAATCGTTTGAACACATAGCAACAAGGTCTACGCCTACGTTGTCGTGCTTCTTATAATCAATAGCAAGGCGCAGCTTAGTGCCGACGCCATCAGTACCAGAAACCAGTACTGGATGCTTATACTTAGTTGGTAGCTCACAAAGTGCACCAAACCCACCTAGGTTGCCCATAACTTCTGGACGACGGGTGCGTTTAACTGCTGACTTGATGTTGTTAACTAGTGCATTTCCGGCATCAATATCAACGCCTGCATCTTTATAGCTTAGTGGGGTAGTAGGAGTGCTCACGGAGATCCTCTTCGGGTACGGGTAGATCGTTATAGGATTTTATGCGGCGCTATTCTAACAGCTTGTGACTAGCCTCGAAAGCATAGTTTTTCAATAAAGTTAGCGACAAGGCTCACGATTTAACGCCTTTTTAAAACTTTAAGTTTTCCTCTGCGAACAAATCTACTAGAATCGTTAAAATTTACCGTGAAAAATGCGTTAGAAAATCAGGAGATCAAGATGAAAGTCGTTGAAGTTAAGCACCCTTTAGTCCGTCATAAAATTGGATTAATGCGCGAAGGTGACGTAAGCACTAAGCGTTTTCGTGAGCTAGCGGCAGAAGTAGGAAGCCTACTGACGTATGAGGCAACAGCAGACTTCGAAACTGAGAAAGTCACTATTGAAGGCTGGAACGGTCCTGTAGAAGTTGAGCAAATCAAAGGTAAGAAAGTGACAGTGGTACCTATTCTTCGTGCAGGTCTTGGCATGATGGACGGTGTACTTGAGCACGTACCAAGTGCACGTATCTCAGTTGTCGGTATGTACCGTGACGAAGAAACTCTTGAGCCAGTACCATACTTTGAAAAATTGGCTAGCAACATGCCTGAGCGTATGGCACTCGTTGTTGACCCAATGTTGGCGACGGGTGGTTCAATGATTTCAACTATCGATCTGTTAAAAGACCGTGGCTGTACTTCAATTAAAGCGTTGGTATTAGTGGCGGCGCCAGAAGGTGTTGCTGCACTTGAAAAAGCTCATCCAGATATTGAGCTATACACTGCATCAATTGATGACTGCCTCAACGAGCAAGGCTACATCTTACCGGGTCTTGGTGACGCGGGTGATAAGATCTTCGGTACTAAGTAATACAGCAAATCTATGTGCTTTGAGCCAATGAACTGACTCAAAATACAAACATTAAAAAAGGAGCCAATTGGCTCCTTTTTTAATGTTTGTGATTTTTAACTTGTCACTACAGCACCATTGCTGCAATCCAGCCAAACACTAGCAACGGAATGTTGTAGTGAATAAAGGTAGGGATCACACTGTCTCTAATGTGGTCGTGCTGACCATCGGCATTAAGACCTGCTGTTGGTCCTAATGTGGAATCAGAAGCTGGCGAGCCAGCATCACCTAACGCCGCTGCTGTGCCGACAAGTGCAATTGTTGCCGCAACTGAGAATCCAAAGGTCAGCGCGAGAGGCACGTAGATCGTTGCAATAATCGGAATAGTCGAGAACGACGAGCCGATCCCCATGGTAATAAACAAGCCTACTAATAACATTAAGAAAGCAGCCAGTGCTTTATTGTCACCAATAATATCGGCTAATGAGCTAACCAAAGTACTGACGTCACCGGTCTCTTTCACTACGGCAGCAAAGCCTGCGGCCGAGATCATGATAAAACCAATGTTAGCCATCATGCGCACGCCTTGGTTAAACACATCTTGATCAGCTACATGCTTTAATGCCCCTGAGAAGCTAAAGATAATAAAGCCAATCAAGGCACCAAAAATCATTGAATCTGTATAAAGTTGAGTGGCTAAAGTCGCGACCACCGCCACCACGGCAATCGCAATATTACGCGGATTAACCGCTTCTTCTGGCTCAGCAGTTAAAATGAGTTGCTCTTGGTATTGACGCGGTTTTCGGTACGAAATAAAGACCGCCACCAACAGTCCGCAAAACATACCAAGTGCAGGTAATAACATGGCGTGTGGGATCTGTGAGCGTACCGCTTCAAGACCATTGCTATTAAGGTTAGCAAGCAAAATGTTGTTAAGAAAAATTCCGCCAAACCCGATGGGTAACACCATATAAGTAGTCACTAAGCCGAACGTTATCACACAAGCCACTAAGCGTCTGTCTAATGCCAGTTTTGACATCACATGCAACAAAGGCGGGATCAGCATCGGGATAAACGCAATATGGATGGGGAGCAAGTTTTGTGATGAAATGGCCATCGCTAAGATTGACAGCAATAACACCCAACGCACAATGTTGTGATGTGAGGTAGATTGTTCACCGCCGAGCAAGGTGATAATTTTGCGTGAAATCAAGGTAGTTAAGCCTGAATGGGACAGAGCAACGGCGAAGGCACCCAGTAGGGCATAACTAAGCGCAATTTGAGCTCCGCCACCTAAACCGGTATTAAAGGCATCTACTGTGTGTTGTAGATCCATGCCACCAACCAAACCAGCAACTAACGCGCTAATGGTTAGAGCGATAACAACGTTCACTCGCGCAAGGCTCAATCCTAGCATCAAGCAAACGGCAATAACGACTGCGTTCATAATAAGCTTTATCTTTTTCTTATATTCAAAGTTGCTACTATTTTTGCCTGTTAACCAGCGTGATGTCCAGCGTGAAAGGGCGATATATTGATTTGGATGCGAGTTGTGAACTGAGTGTAGGGCTAATTGCTGTCAAAGTGTGAATACCACTACGGCTTATGTGGACTTGCTGGCTGCATAATGTTCAGTTAACAGAATAAATATTCAAAAAAGTGATATTGCTCTCAAATAGCTTGAATGAAGTCAAACACTGCCTATAATGCCTTTAGATTTAAAACGAAAAAGCGTTTTTAGCAATCCATAGATGGAGAAATAAAATGAGTGTATTAGTAGGCCGTCCGGCTCCTGATTTTACTGCAGCTGCGGTACTTGGTAATGGTGAAATTGTAGATACCTTTAACCTTTCTGAAGCGATCAAGGGTAAGCCAACCGTCGTATTCTTCTACCCACTAGACTTTACATTTGTATGTCCTTCAGAGCTGATCGCATTTGATCACCGCATGGACGAGTTCAAGAAACGTGGCGTTGAAGTTATCGGTGTTTCTATCGATTCTCAGTTTACACACAACGCATGGCGTAACACTCCAGTAGACAAAGGCGGTATTGGCCAAGTTCAATACACGCTTGTTGCTGACGTTAAGCATGAAATCTGTAAAGCCTACGACGTAGAGCATCCAGAAGCTGGTGTTGCTTTCCGTGGTTCTTTCCTAATCGACAAAGAAGGCCAAGTTCGTCACCAAGTGGTTAACGATCTTCCACTAGGTCGTAACGTTGACGAAATGCTTCGCATGATCGACGCACTGCAGTTCCACGAAGAGCACGGTGATGTTTGTCCTGCTGGTTGGGAAAAAGGCGACAAAGGTATGGACGCATCTACAGAAGGTGTTGCTTCTTACCTAAGCGATAACGCTGATCAGCTTTAATCGCTGCGTTTAGCTGTTAGTTGTTAGTTGTTAGTTGTTAGTTGTTAGAAAAGCCGCGTTTAATCGCGGCTTTTTTGTGTCTGTTATTTGAGCCGAATCATTGATGAGGTTAAATCTGCTGTTAGTTATGCTCTTCAAAAAGCTTAAGCTAAGGCTTTATCAAATAAATGTAAAAGCCGGCTCCATGCTTTTTCTGCTTGTTTTTCGTTATAACCAGAGTAATCCAGGGTGCACCAGCCATGTAAAGTTTCTTCATAAACTTCAATTTCGGCGGATATTCCTGCTGCTTTGTAGGCCGTACGTAAAACATTTTTGATTTCTGGCGATCTTTTATCATCATTCTCTGCGATAGCGTGAAGTGCATGGGCTGATGATTTCTCGATTAATAGGTGTGTGCTATCAGGACCATCTGAAATATCTAAGCCACCGCCGTGAAACGAAGCCACGGCTCCTATTCGACTCGGAGCGGCAGCCGCAGTTCTTAAAGTATCACTACCACCCATACAATAGCCGATAGTGCCCATTTTACGGTTACGGTCGACATTAATCTGTTTATCGAGGAAATCGATATAGGCTTTGGCATCAGAAGTAATGGCATCATGGGTTAGCTTACTCGCCATGCTTCTCAAATAATTCATGGTTTTAGGGTCGCCAAAACTGGCGTCGGGACTGACCACTGGTGCTTTAGCATCTCTATAGTAATGATTTATCACCAAAACGGAATAACCTGCTTGAGCTAATCGCTTAGCCAAGACTTTATAAGCAGGCCTCAAGCCTTTAATGTCAGGCCATAAAATAACCCCCGGGTATTTGCCATTGCTGGGGCTGACGAAATAACAATCGGAGATGCCATCTGGCGTGGCAATTTCAATAGTGGACTCTGTTACCGTCTGTGCAAAAACAACATTGGGTAACACTGCCGTTATAAGTGCTGCAATGCTCAACTTACTAAAGTCACGACGGTTTAAATTGCGCTGATTCAAAAGAAACTGCTTTTTATCATTCTCTGTTAGTTCATCACACATGTTGGTATCCCTTTTGGCATGTCTAGTCATCAATCGTTAATCATAACCGATACAATCGTTATAGCTACTTAGTAAAACTTGCAGACTCAGTGAGTTGTAGGTTGTAAGTTTTCTCACAACCCACTCAGTTCGCCACGATGAAAGACGAGCACCTACCGCCAGGGGAAAACGGTGATTATCAATAGTTGCTAGCATACTCCTATGCCTTTGAGTCAGTACCAATGAGTTCTACCGTTATGAAGTGTTGTTATCCTTTGATTAATATGATGAATTGAAAATAAAATTGCTGAGTTGATAAAGTGATGGCTGCAAGTGAGGTTTATCTTTAGGCATTGCCTGAATCGCACTGGACAAATGAATCAAAAGCTGATGTGTTCGCATTAAAAGGAGTTAGAACAGCCGTTATTACT
This sequence comes from Shewanella sp. 10N.286.45.A1, assembly GCF_041470405.1. Lineage (NCBI taxonomy): Bacteria > Pseudomonadati > Pseudomonadota > Gammaproteobacteria > Alteromonadales > Shewanellaceae > Shewanella > Shewanella sp. 10N.286.45.A1. The sequence goes on along the minus strand of NZ_JBFRMK010000280.1, from coordinate 11,049 downwards.
CATATGGAAAAGCAGTGAAAATTGCTGATAAATAGAGTGATTAGTCGCTTACAATCTCCAGAACAGCGCTAAACGCACTAAAAAAGTGTCGTCCGATTGATGATTTTTAGCAGGTATTGTTGCATATTTGGCATTCAGTCTCGCGCGGAATAACCCGCTTAGTTTTAGTGTAATAAGGTGATATGAAAATACAAGTTATTCTATGTTCAGGTATGCTGGTTCTATCTTCTGTGGGTTCTTATTACTACGGTGCATCGAATGGTGTAGAGGCGGGGGCGAGTGCAACGACCTTTATTTTTGCCAAGCATGCGACAACTCAAATGCGTAAGCACGCCATGCTACTTGAAACAGTAAAGAATGGTGATATGGAATCGGTTGAAAAAATAGCGCTGGCATTGGTTGAACACGATATTGAGCATTTGGATGGTATAGAGCAGATGCTTTTAGCGATGCCTGACTATCAGCAATCAGAGATTTTTATTCAATCGACTCTTCAGCAAACTAAAGCTATGCATAAGGAATTGAGTCGTTTGCGGTGATTTTACATTCAGGACAAATGAAGCAAAGCGCTGCCCACAAGCGACAAGTAACTATATCCTTAGAGGCCTTGGCTCAAAACTATTTGAGGTTGAATATTTTGCAACCTCTGAAAAGTAGACTATCAACTTTTCAATCTAAAAAGCCGCTTAACTTAAATGTCCAACGTTACTAGGGAACTTAAGTGAAGCGGCTTTGGTATATCTAGCGTTTAAAGCTTGTTTTACTCTGCAGCTACAGGTTTAGCATTAGGCTCTGACTCGTCAGCAATGTATGGCCAGCCACCGAGTGACTTCCAGCGGTTTACGATTAGGCAGAACAGCTCTGCGGTACGCTCGGTGTCATACAAGGCTGAATGGGCTTCGCGGTTATCAAATGGAATGCCAGCCATTGTACAGGCTTTCGCTAACACTGTTTGGCCAATAGCAAGACCTGCAAGTGCGGCTGTATCGAAGGTGGCGAAAGGGTGGAATGGTGTGCGCTTTAGGCCATTACGCTCGATGGCTTCGCTGACAAAGCCGTGATCGAAGGCGGCGTTGTGCGCCACAATAATACTGCGATGACATTCAGAAGCTTTTTGTGCTTTTTTGACCTCTTTGAAAATCTCTAAAAAGGCTTCTTTTTCGCTGACGGCACCGCGCAATGGATTAGTTGGATCAATACCATTAAACGCTAAAGCTTCAGGCTCAAGATTTGCACCTTCAAAAGGTTCGATATGATAATGCAGTGTCTTATCTAGTTGAAGCACACCATCATCATCCATCTTTAACATAGTGACTGCAATTTCTAGTAGCGCGTCGGTCTTTGAATTGAAGCCGGCGGTTTCAACATCGATAACCACCGGGAAATATCCTCTAAAGCGGTTTTTCAGTTTGTTGTGCTCGCAGATGTCAGTCATTAATTTATCCAAAAAGTTAGCAGGTGCCTATTATGGGGCAACTGATAATGACTGTCATGTGCGTTTGCTCGTTTTATAAGCTAAAGAAAGATAAATCTTTGCCGATAGAGAGAAGTGACCCAATTATGGAGAGTGGTTTTATGCGGCTTAGCGTTCTTTTTGCATCATTATTATGCTTACCTTTTTTTGCTAACGCGGATCTTAAGCAATATGTAGCTTCTTTAGAAGAGTCCCAGTGGCGCGTGAGCGGAAATAATCCTGTGATGTGTCGCTTGGAGCATGATATCCCCTCTTATGGAAAAGCGGTATTTACCAGTATTGCGGGTAAAAATCATAACCTTAATTTCACTCTTGATATGTGGGTTAAACCAGATCAAGTGACTCAAGCTAAATTAATGAGCATGGCGCCTGCTTGGCGACCTGGTGTGGTCTCTAAAGAGATCACCGAGCTGACATATCAAAAGTACTTTAGTGGCGAAGTGCCGCGTAATGCTGCTTGGTCAATGCTCGCAGAGCTTGAAAGTGGCATGCAGCCGACCTTCTATTACGCTGATTGGTACAACCAAACCAATAAGATTGCCGTGGGGTTATCTGCGGTGAATTTTAGACGCCAATATGCGCAGTTCAAATCGTGCCTATCATCATTATTACCTTACTCTTTCGAAGATATCGCCTTTACGGTACTCACTTATGAATCGGGTGGTACTGAGCTGACCCGTTATGCCAAAGCACAAATAAATAAAGTACAAGAGTATTTAGCTTACGATCAAAATGTAGATTTAGTACTGATTGATGCTTATACCGATAGCTATGGTGGCCGTAGCGCTAACGAGCGTGTGTCGGTGCAACGTGCTGATTCGGTCAAAGATCTGTTTGTCGCTAGCGGCATCCCCCAAAGTCGTATTCATACAATGGGGCACGGTGAGCGTCGACATGTGGCCTCAAATCAAACCATTGATGAGCGTGCAAGAAACCGTCGCGTGGTGATTAGAATAAGTAAGCCACTGTAAACCAGCATTCGGTGCATCAGTTATTTAAGCCCTGCCTTTATTGCAGGGCTTTTTTATACCTTAGGCATTTTTAATCGTGGCAGTAAAATTTAGGTAAAAAAAAGCCCGCTTACATAAGTAAGCGGGCTGCAAAAATATTTGATTTGCAATCAACAAATTGAAGGAAGGAAGTCAAGCTAAGAACCAGGGATGAAACTTCCGTGGATAACCACCAAAGTTTAAGAGTTCTTTGTTTCCAAATCTGCCAGGCAGACACTTCCTGAAAACGAGACGAATTATAGAGCCAGCTTTGATTACTGACAAACTAGAATAATTTTATATATAGATTAGTTTTGCTAATGCATGAAAAAGCTGGGTTTGCTGGTTTTAGCAGCCTATTAGCGTATTTGTGAGTCCTTAATCACGTTTTTTGCATAATTTCACTTAATATAAAATTAATCTATGTTACTAAATTATTAATGGCTGAACAGTGACATAAATGAAACTAGGGCGACAACAAAATTTTGCGCTGTATTTTTTTAATTTGTATAGTGCATTTTGAAAATGGCTATTTATGCCAGCTTAATAAAAAAGCCTACCTAGTAAACATTGCTGTTAGGTGTGACTACGGATAGGTGAATCAGGGATACAAACCATGCGAATTAATACTTTATTGGCTAAAAAGCCGTTATTGGCTATTGGCTTCGGCTTAGCGTTAGCAGGTTGCCAGACGCAATCTGTTGATGAGTCTACAGTTGACACCCTTATACAAAACCAAGACAGCGTCGTTGAAACACTCCATGGCGTTCAGGTTGCGGATCCATATCGCTATTTAGAAGTTGAGTCAGACAAGACTCATCAATGGGTAAAGCAGCAACAGCAAGATGGTAAAACATATTTAGCTGCCATCGAAAACAAGCAGGCGATTGTTGACCGGATTACTGAGTTGTGGAACTTCGAAAAGATTTCTGCACCGAATGAAAAGGGCAGTAATACTTTTTATTATCGCAACAACGGGCTGCAAGCACAGTCTGTTCTGTTTGTTAAAGATGCATCGGGTAATGAAAAGGTGTTGCTCGACCCAAATACCTTCTCAGCTGACGGCACCATTGCGCTTTCAGGTACATCGGTGAGTGATGACGGTAAGACATTGGCCTATGGCGTATCTAAGTCGGGCTCAGATTGGCAAACGTGGCATTTTGTCGATATTGCGACAGGCAAAAAGCTAGCCGATCAATTAGATTGGATCAAGTTCTCTAGCGCAGTTTGGAACAGCGATAACACAGGGGTGTATTACGCTCGTTATGATGCACCTGAAGGCGGTAACGCGCTTGCTGATGTTAACTTTAACCAAAAAGTGTACTTCCATAAGATCGGCAGCGAGCAATCACAAGACAGCTTGGTTTATGAAAGACCGCAAAACAAAGATTGGGGTTTTGGTATTGAAGTGACTGATAAAGGCGATTATTTATTGCTTTATATCTCTCAAGGTACTGACAGCCGTAATCGTTTCTTCTATAAGTCGCTGAAACAACCAGAAGCAGAAGTGGTTGAACTTATTCCTGACCTAGAAGCGGAGTACAGCTTTATTGGCAACGACAAGTCTACTTTCTATTTTAAGACTGACTATCACGCACCTAATGGTAAAGTGATAGCGATTGATGTGAATAACAGCGCAAAGGACAATTGGAAGACCATTGTTCCTGAGCTGAAAGATCCAATCAGCAATATTGCGATTGTTAATGATCATATCGTCGTCAGCTATTTGCATGATGTACTAGGCAAGCTAACCATTTACAGCATGAATGGCGATAAACGCCAAGATGTAAAACTGCCAGGAAAAGGTAAGGTTGCAGGCCCTTATGGTAAGCGCAGCAAAGACTACTTCTACTACGTCTTTAATAGTTATACTCAGCCACAAACGACTTATAAGTTTGATTTTAAGACGGGTGAGTCAACACTTTACTCAAAGCCTACCGTATCATTTGATCCTGACAACTACACTTCTGAGCAGGTTTTTTATACCAGTAAAGATGGTACAAAAGTACCGATGATGATCTCTTACAAGAAAGGCCTGAAGAAAGACGGTAATAACCCGACGCTTCTATATGCTTATGGCGGCTTTGCGATTTCATTAACGCCTCGTTTTAGTCCTGCCAATATAGCTTGGATGGATATGGGCGGTGTTTATGCGGTGCCAAACCTACGTGGTGGTGCTGAATATGGCGAAAGCTGGCATCAAGCAGGTATGTTCGATAAAAAACAGAATGTATTTGATGACTATTATGCCGCAGCTGAATACTTAATCGACCAGAACTACACAAATAGCACAAAGCTTGGTGCTTATGGTCGTAGTAACGGTGGCCTATTAATGGGAGCAGCGTTGACTCAGCGTCCTGAACTATTTGCTGCTGTGTTGCCTGCTGTTGGTGTACTGGATATGCTTAGGTTCCAAAAGTTCACCATTGGTTGGGCTTGGACGAGTGAGTATGGTAGTGCCGATAACGCAGAACAGTTCCCAGCATTATATGCATACTCGCCGTACCACAATGTTAAAGCGCAATCTTATCCAGCCACTATGGTGATGACAGCAGATCACGATGACAGAGTTGTGCCACTGCATAGCTTTAAGTTTGGTGCCATGATGCAAGAAAAGCAACAAGGCGATGCGCCAGTGATAATGCGCATTGAATCTAAAGCGGGCCACGGCGCAGGTAAACCGACAGCGATGAAGATTGATGAGTTTGCCGATATTTATAGTTTCCTTTGGCACAACTTTGGCTTGAAAGTGCCAGCTAAAATCGCGCAATAAAGTGAGATAACATTGAATTAAAAAAGGCAGCTTAAGCTGCCTTTTTTATGCTCTGAATATGCCGTGATTCAGTAAAGTGCTCACTAGATTAATATCACTCTACCTGTGGCTGTTGGTAGCCAGTACATGCCGAGCAAGTGCGCATTTTTAACTCTTTTGAAGACAGATGTAATAATCCCTTAAGATTATTAACAAAATTTTATGAAGATGGCCAAGGCTTATCACATATCGCCATTCACAATTGCATATTGGCTAGGTATAGTAGGCCTCTTATTTTGTCTCATTAATTGGCGATCTTATTTTATGTTTCGTTGGCCTATTTCCGTTTACTACGAAGATACTGATGCCGGTGGTGTTGTTTACCACTCAAATTATTTGAAGTTTTTTGAGCGCGCTCGAACGGAGTGGTTGAGGTCAATGGGCGTCAGTCAAACAGCACTACTTGCTGATGATATTGCCTTTGTTGTGAAGCGTGCAGCACTCGATTTTTGTAAAGCGGCGCGTTTTGAACAGAACCTTATGGTCGAAACTGAGGTCATACAACTCAAGAAAGCGTCGTTGACATTTAAACAGCGTTTAATTGATGAGCAGGGTGTTACGTATTGCGAGGCTGATATATTAGTAGCCTGTATCGCATTATCGCGTATGAAACCCAAAGCCATTCCCCTAAATATTGCCCAGGAGTTTAACGGTGGAAGCTGATATTTCGTTTATTGGATTATTTTTACAAGCAAGTCTTTTAGTTAAGTTTGTTATGCTGACCTTGCTTAGTTTGTCTATTGCTTCTTGGGCGGTGATCCTTCAACGCCGTAAATTATTGACGGCAGCAAAAACTGAAGCGCTTAAATTTGAAGATAAGTTTTGGTCTGGCGTTGATCTCAACAAACTTTATCAAGAGTTGTCGGCACGTCAAGATCGCAATGCAGGCCTTGAAGCACTGTTTGTAACTGGCTTTAAAGAGTACGCCAGACTTAATAAGCTCAATGGCCGCGTCCCTGAAGCTGTTATGGATGGCAGTTACCGAGCAATGCGTGTGTCACTTTCAAGAGAGCTCGAAAAACTCGAAACTCATTTACCACTGTTGGCTACCATTGGCTCAACCAGCCCGTATATAGGCTTGTTTGGTACGGTATGGGGGATCATGAACTCCTTTATCGCTTTAGGCGCTGTTGAAAACGCCACGCTAGCTATGGTCGCACCAGGTATTGCTGAAGCATTGATTGCAACCGCGATGGGCCTATTTGCGGCTATTCCTGCCGTAATCGCCTACAACCGTTTCTCGACTCAAGTTGAAAAGATAGAGATGTCTTACGCCAACTTTATGGAAGAGTTCTCTAGCATCTTGCACCGCCAAGCGTATAGCGAGAAGGAACAGGCATAATGCATCAAGGCTACCAAAGGAAGCGCCGTCGCCCGGTTGCTGAAATTAATGTGGTGCCCTATATCGATGTGATGTTGGTACTGTTGATTATCTTTATGGTGACAGCGCCAATTGTCACTCAAGGCGTTAAGGTCGATCTACCTCAAGGTGCGGCGGAGTCATTGCCCGCTGATAGTAAACCACCGGTTGTGGCTTCAATTGATGCCATGGGCGAATACTATTTAGATGTAGGCAGTTCCAGCACCAAAGAGGTTCTTGAGCTGGACGAAGTTGCTATTAGGGTCGGGGCTATAATTCAATTAGAGCCAGAACGTCCCGTGGTCGTAAAAGCCGATCGTTCAATCCCCTATGAGAAAGTGATTCAGTTAATGGTGACGCTGCAAGGCGCGGGCGTACCGTCTGTTGGACTGATGACAGATTCGCCGGAGGATAAGTAGTGGCGGCTAAATCAGAATTAACCATTCCAGTGTCAATTTCAGCTGGAATTCATATTGGCGTGATAGTTATCTTAGCGCTAGGCGTTGATTTTTCAGAAAAACCTAAGCCACAACCTCAAGCGAGTGCGCCAGCTGTACAAGCGGTAGTCGTTGATCAACAGAAAGTGGCAGAGCACGTAGAAAAGCTAAAAGCACAGAAACGTGAAGCGGAGCGAAAAGAAAAGGCGCGTCAAGATGATGCTGACAGACGCGTTCGTGAAGCACGTAAAGAGCGTGAACGTGAACAGAATCGTATTAAAAAACTTGAGCAAGAGCGAAAGCAAAAAGAGATTGAAACTAAAAATGCAAACGATGCGGCTAAGGCTGCGCAGTTAAAGCAGAAGCAGGAAAAAGAGAAAGCCGCTAAAGCTGAAGCTGATCGTAAGCAAAAGGAAAAAGAGCGCCAAGCTTCGGAAGCAGCAGCTAAAAAAGCAGCGGATAAGCGTAAAGCCGAGGAGGCCGCTGCCTTAAAAGCTGAAAATGAACGTAAGCGTAAGGCTGAAGCTGAACGTAAACGCAAAGCCGAAGAGCAAGCGCGCCGTGAGCAAGAGCAGATGATGCAAGAAGCTTTAGCTGCCGAGCAAGCTGCGCTTTCACAGACTCGTAATAAAGCCGTGATGAGTGAAGTTCAGCGTTATACCTCGATGATCAGAGCGACCATTCAGCGTAACTTAGTTGTCGACGAATCAATGCGAGGTAAAAGCTGTCGAGTCTTTATCCGCTTAGCAAACGATGGTTTTGTGACTGCGAGTAAAATCTTGGATGGCGATAGCGTAGTGTGTCGGGCGACTAAAGCAGCGATTAATAAAGCTGGGCGTCTACCCGTTTCGAATGAGCCAGATGTATATAACAAGCTAAAAGAAATTAATTTAACAGTTCAACCCGAGTTCAATTAAAGGAATCACATGAAGATTTTGGGGAAATGGTTACTCGCTAGCCTACTTATATGCAGCATGCCTGCAAAAGCGGCATTGGATATTGTGATCACCGAAGGTGTTGATGCTGCAAGACCTATTGCCGTTGTTCCTTTTGTTTGGCAAGGCACCGGTCCTATGCCTTCGCAGATATCGGATGTGGTTATGTCTGATCTTGCTCGTAGCGGCACATTTAGTCCATCTGATGAGCTAAGCTTGCCACAACGTAATATCAGTACCTTGGCTCAATTTGATGCGAAGGCGTGGATGGCGCAACCTGCAGAAGCTGTAGTGATGGGGTCTATTAAGCCTTATGGTGCAGATAAATATTTAGTTAGCTTTCAGCTAATTGATTTAGTCAAAGCGCAATTACAATCGGATGCAGGGCCGCAAGCCGCTAACGATTTAGTGATTGATAGCCGTGAGACTGTCATTAGTGCCGCTCAGTTTCGTCAGTACGGTCATCGTATTAGTGACGTGGTATATGAAAAATTAACCGGTATTCGCGGTGCTTTTCTTACTCGTATAGCTTATGTTGTTGTTAAGCATGGCGAAAAATCACCATATCAGTTGATGATCTCTGATTATGATGGCTATAACGAACAGATGTTACTGCGCTCTCCTGAGCCGTTGATGTCGCCGTCATGGTCGCCAGATGGACAGCAACTTGCTTACGTTAGTTTTGAAAACCGTAAAGCAGAAGTGTTTGTGCAGAACATTTATACTCAAGCACGTAAGAAAGTCACTAGTTTTAATGGTATAAATGGTGCGCCGGTATTTTCACCTGATGGTAAAAAACTCGCAGTGACGCTTTCTAAAGACGGTCAACCAGACATTTATGTGGTTGATATTGCCACTGGTGCATTAAAACGCGTGACGAATCATTATTCCATCGATACCGAGCCGTCTTGGTTTCCGGACGGTAAGTCGTTATTACTTACCTCTGAGCGTGGCGGACGTCCACAGTTGTATCGTGTATTTTTGGACTCAGGTAAGATCTCGCGCTTAACTTTTGAAGGCGAGTGGAACTTAGGTGGTTCAATTGCGCCAGATGGGCGTAGCATTGTTTTTGTAAATCGTACTAACGGTAAGTTTAATATCGCAAGAATGGATCTTGAAACACGATTTATGCAGGTTTTGACGAGCACCAGGCTCGACGAATCCCCAAGCCTAGCACCTAACGGTACTATGGTTATTTACGGAACAACATACCAAGGTAAACAGGTATTGGCGGCGGTTTCTATGGATGGACGATTTAAGGCCAGATTACCCGTCGGTCAAGGTGAAGTGAAATCACCTTCTTGGTCACCATTTCTCTAACTATAAAGATTAAGGATTTTAAAATGGATCTGAATAAGCTATTTAAAGCCATGTTAGTCGTACTTCCTATTATGGCTCTCAGTGCCTGTAGCTCGACTTCTGAGTCTGAAACAGATGCAACTAGCTCAACGGAATCATCTTCATCAACAGGTTCTGCCAATAACGGTGTTGAAACAGGTGGTGTTGCACCTGTGCTGACTCCTGCAGAGCAGCAGCAACTTAAGTTTCAAGAGCTAAGAAAAGAGCACATCATCTATTTCGATTTTGATCGCAGTTCTGTTTCGCAGCAATTTGCTGAAGTGTTAGAAGCTCATGGTGATTACCTTGTAGAACACCCAAATGTTCGCGTGATGATTGAAGGCCATGCTGATGAGCGTGGAACACCTGAATACAACATCGCATTGGGCGAACGACGTGCTAAAGCCGTTGCTAAGTACCTTCAGGGTATGGGTGTACAGCCTAGCCAGATGAGCGTTGTAAGCTACGGTGAAGAGAAGCCAATGGATCTGTCACGCACTGATGATGGTTTTGCAAAAAATCGTCGCGCAGTACTTGTATACTAATTTTAGGTAAAAGGTTTACCCTATGAAATACGCCGTGATATCAGCGGCAATCATCCTGGCAAGTGCAGCACATGCTGCACCTGCTCCTGTTGAGGATGTTGCTGGTGGCTCTTCAGACGACAGAGTGGCTCGTCTAGAGCGAATTGTAAAAGCAAAACAGCAAACTGAATTTGCTATGCAACAACGCTTAGGAGCGTTGCAGCAAGAAGTCCTTGATTTGCGTGGATTAAGTGAACAGCAGTCTTATCAAATTGAACAGATGCTACAAAGGCAGCGTCAGCTCTATGAAGATATCGCTAATATCTCAAGTAAGCCTGCAGCGGCTGTGAGCGTAGCAAGCAGCAATAGCACCACCACGGCAAGTTCAACGTTAGGCGAAACTGCCAGTTATGAACAAGCTGTAAACCTAGTGCTTAAAGAGAAGAAGTACGAAGCCGCTATTCCAGCTTTTGCTCAGTTTATCGAAAATTATCCAGATTCAAGCTATGCACCAAATGCAAATTACTGGTTAGGGCAGCTACTCTATAATAAGAGTGAGTTTGTTGGAGCCACTAAAGCTTTTACGACTGTTGTTGATAAATTCAAGGATTCAGGTAAGCGTGGTGAAAGTTTAGTCAAGCTTGGTATGATTTCTGAGAAGACTGGTGATAAAGCTAAAGCGAAAGCTTATTACCAGCAAGTTGTGAAAGAATATGCTAATAGTGCAGCAGCCCGTATTGCACAGCAGCAACTTTCAGCACTTTGATTGCGATTTATTCAAAAAACAATCTCTTAGACTGTTTTTCATGCAAACGATGAAAAATGGGAAATTTGCACTTGCATGAGCAAATGAAAAAGGTATTATAGGCGCCCTCAGAGAGACACCGTCTTTCGGAGGGTATCTAAGCGAATTGTTTAGTTAATCTAAACTAAGCGCTAATGATACAAGCAATACCAGAAAGGGCCGTTAGCTCAGTTGGTAGAGCAGTTGGCTTTTAACCAATTGGTCGAAGGTTCGAATCCTTCACGGCCCACCACTTCTGAGGTGGATTTGTTTTAAAACAAATGAAATCAGAAAATGTAATACCAGAGAGGGCTGTTAGCTCAGTTGGTAGAGCAGTTGGCTTTTAACCAATTGGTCGAAGGTTCGAATCCTTCACAGCCCACCACTTATTCTACA
>NZ_JBFRMK010000279.1:4876-12234 GCF_041470405.1 Shewanella sp. 10N.286.45.A1 | reverse complement strand
GCATTAGGATCATCCGAATCTCGGTAAATATCATAAAAACGAACTGCTTGTTCATAAGCCGAAATCTCTGAGATTTCGTTATGACGATAACCAATACCACCGTTTATGCGGTTGTATTCGTTAATTGGAAAGCCTGAGTTGATTGCAACACCATAAGAACTATTTTTATAGGCCTCTAGGTTTGCTTCATCAGCATCAAACTCGCTCCAATAGACACTGCCACCCAAACTCACACCGTCTTTAGTGAAGTATGGATCGGTAAACGATAGGTTGACGTTTTTAGAGTATTTATTGGTATTCAAGTTGACGCCAGCTTGGTTACCCGTACCTAAGAAGTTGCTTTGCTGTACACCGAACTGCAAGCTTAAGCCTGATTCAGTACCGTAACCCACACCTGCGTTAAATGAACCAGACGGCTGCTCTTTAACGTTAAAGGCAACATCAACTAAATCATCTGTACCTGGAACTTGTACAGTTTCAGTGTCTACCGTTTCGAAGTACCCCAAACGGTTTAAGTTAGACTTGGATAGCTCTACTTGAGCTGAGTTTAACCAGGCCCCTTCCATTTGGCGTAGTTGACGACGCATAACTTCATCTTTAGTCACTGTGTTACCAGTGAAATTGATATTACGCACGTAGACACGCTTACCGGGTTTAACATTGATATTCAACGTCACTTCTTTAGTTTCGTCATCAATTTCAGGGTAAGTCTTCACTTCAGGATAGGCGTAGCCGTAACGACCGAGATACTTACCGTACATCTCTTCGGTAAATGTCACATCGCCGCCGTTATACATATCGCCTTCTTTGATAGGTAATATTGCTTGTAGCAGCTCTTCACGTCCCATCAAATCGCCAGTAAGGTTAACGTCTTTAACCTTATACTGCTCACCTTCGTCTACATTAATCGTAATATAGAGACCTTTACGGTCTGGTGTCATCGCGACCTGAGTAGATGTCACATCAAAACGAATATAACCGCGGTTTTGATAGTAGGTTTTAATTGTTTCTAAATCGGCTTGCAGCTTTTGCTTTTGGTAACGACGTTCACCAAATAGATCCCACCATGCGACGTAGTCTTTAAGCTCAAGCATACCGATGAGCTCTTCGTCACTAAATTCGGTATTACCAACAACGTTGATTTGACGAATTTCAGCAGCTAAGCCTTCAGTAAAAGAGAATTTAAGCTCGACACGGTTACGTGGCAAATTGACGATTTCTGCTTTTACTTTCGCGCCATACTTACCTACGCCATAGTAGAAATCTTGAAGACCTTTTTCGATGCCAGACAACATGGTGCGGTCAAGAGACTCACCAATTTTAACGCCTGAACCATCGAGGCTTTCTTGTAGCTGTTCATCTTTAATGTCTTTGTTACCTTCAAAGGTAACAGAGCTAATTGTCGGCCTTTCAGTGACTTTAACCACCAAAACATTGCCGTCGCGCAACACTTCAATTTTTTCGAAGTTAGTTGACGCATATAAGCTCTTAATTGCTTGCTGCAACTTTAATTGATCAACAGTATCACCTACCTTCACAGGTAGATTTAGCAGAGCCGCACCGAGTGCAACTCGCTGTAATCCTTCAACTTGGATATCAGCTACTTCAAAAGGTTGAAAAGTATCAGCCCAACCGTTCCCTGAAAAAGACGCTCCGACTAATAACATCGAGGCAAAAATTTTATTCAATCTCATAGAGCACTTCTAATTATTTGTCTGTCCCTGATCAGAGTCGGGAAAAATCATTGAAGAGCGCAACACTCATCAACATTAGCAGCAATGCTGCCCCAAATCTGAATCCAATTTCCTGAACCTTTTCAGGTACAGGCCTGCCTGTTATCACTTCAACGAAGTAATACAAAAGGTGTCCTCCATCTAGCACTGGCAAAGGCAAAAGATTAATAATGCCCAAGTTCACGCTAATCAACGCAAGGAAACCTAAAAAGTAAACTAACCCGACATTAGCACTATTTCCTGCGCCTTGCGCAATAGAAATAGGCCCACTCAGATTTTTAACTGACACGTCACCAGTTAATAACTTGCCAATCATCTTAATGCTGACGGAGACAAGTTGCCATGTTTTATCCACTGCAACAGGAAAAGAGTCAAAAAAACCATATTCCAACTGCAATTTCATATTATCTGGCCAAGGTTCATAGGTAGGAGCAACCCCTATCACTCCCTCAATGCCACCATCAGCACTTTCTCGTGATTTAGGTGTCACCTTCATCACGAGCTGTTCACCGTCACGCCTAACGGTGATATCAACGCTTTTATTTGCCGATTGCTGAATAATTTCAACAAAACGCGGCCATTCACTATAACGTTCTCCGTCAATAGCAACCAAAATATCGCCAACTTTAATACCAGCAAGCCCTGCAGCGCCTTCGTCACTGACCATTGCTAACGTTGGCAATATTTGTGGGCGATACATGCCCAAACCGATAGCGGTAATCGGTAGCTCTTTTTCAGGATCGAATTTCCACTCGCGAGTATCTAATGTATATTGCTGCGCATTCGAATTTGTCCCTTCTAGGCGATTCAGGGGAGCGACTGAAATATCAACTTGTGGGTTACCTATGTGGCCTGCAAGCGCCAGATTAACCTCTTCCCAGTCTTTCACTTTTTGGCCGCCAACAGTCATGATCTGCAGTGGCTCTTTGACAACAATCTGCGCAGCGGGAGATCCCGCAATGGTTGAATCTATGACAGGTTTAATGGCGGGAACGCCAATAAGATACATTGCGTATAGTGCAACAATAGCGAAAATGAAGTTTGCTATGGGGCCTGCACTGACAATTGCAATGCGTTGCCATACTCCCTTGCGGTTGAATGCTTGATCTTTCAATTCTTCAGGTACGTCATCAACACGCTCATCTAGCATCTTGACATAGCCACCGAGCGGGATCATCGCAATTACGTACTCAGTACCATCTTGTCCGGTTTTACGCCAAATAGCTTTACCGAAACCGATAGAGAAACGCTCGACTTTTACGCCGCACTTTCTAGCCACCCAAAAGTGTCCATATTCATGCGCGGCGATCAAAATACCCAGTGCTACGATAAACGAACCTAGGTTCCAAAAAAAATCTATCATTCCCTTCCTCTGAACTATTTGAGCTTTCTAACAGCTTCTAATGCATATTGTCGAGCTTGGCTATCTAACGCCATAATATCGTCAATAGTGGTTAATGATTGCGCCGTTACGTGCTTAAAGCTCTGTTCATTGATAATGGCTATATCGGTGAAACGTATCTGCCCATCTAAAAATGCCTGTACTGATATTTCATTGGCAGCATTTAAAACGGTTGTTGCTTCTTGCCCTTGCTTACATGCTTCAATTGCTAACGCTAAACAAGGAAAGCGATTAAAATCGGGTTCTAAGAAGCTTAACTGTCCGACTTTAAAAAAGTCTAAAGGTTCAACTCCGGAGTGAATTCTCTGTGGAAAAGACATGCAATGCGCAATTGGTGTACGCATATCCGGATTTCCTAACTGTGCGATAACAGAGCCGTCTCGATATTGCACCATTGAATGAATCACACTCTGAGGGTGAATAACGACTTTTAACTGCTCAGCGCTGGCATTAAACAACCAACGTGCCTCGATGTATTCGAGGCCTTTGTTCATCATGCTCGCCGAATCAACGGAAATTTTCTGCCCCATAGACCAATTAGGGTGTTTACAAGCTTGCGCCGGCGTCATAGAAGACAGTGTGGATAGCTCAGAGTTTAAGAACGGTCCACCTGAGCCAGTGAGTAAAATATGAGATACACCAGCTCCAGCTAAATCGCATCGACCAATCTCTAATTGAGTGCGTTCAGATAAGCATTGAAATATTGCATTGTGCTCACTGTCAACAGGTAGCACAGTGGCTCCCGAGCTCTGCATCGCCTCAATGAATAATTGGCCCGACATCACTAACGACTCTTTATTCGCCAGTAAGACACGTTTGCCAGCTTTCACTGCTGCTAATGTTGATGGCAGACCAGCAGCACCAACGATAGCAGCCATGACAGTATCAACTTCTGAGCAACTGACAAGCGATAAAAGCTCATCTTCACCCGTAGTAACCTCAATAGCCAACTCAGCGGGTAGTAATTGCTTCAATTCAATCGCAGCTTGAGCGTCTACCATATGGGCTACGACAGGACGATGCTCTACACAGATTTCAAGCATCTTGGCGACATTAGTATTCGCGACAAGTGCAAATACACGGTATTGCTCATGATTGCACTTAACGACATTTAAGGTACTCGCGCCGATAGAGCCAGTAGCACCTAAAATCACCATATTTTGCATATAGTTACATCCAAAAAGCTATATATATTAATGTGAATATAGGCAATGCCGCAGTTAAGCTATCGATACGATCTAAGACACCGCCGTGTCCCGGTAAAATAGTACCTGAATCCTTAATATTAGCGACCCGCTTAAACATACTTTCAGACAGATCACCTACCGCTGACGCAAGTGCGACAAATAAAGTGACAGCAATCAAAAGCCCTAGCTCTTGCTCCGGTGAAAAATACATTACCCCTGCAACAATAAGCATGGTTGTCGCCAGCCCGCCTAGCAAGCCTTCAATGGTTTTAGCCGGACTAACGTTCGGCATAAGTTTGCGTTTACCAAATGATTTACCCGCAAAATAGGCGCCTGAATCGGTAGCCCAAACGACTAACATCACCAGAAATACTAATGTGCCACCGTAATAAGGAGAGGCTTCAGTGCTAAGTGCTTTTAGGGATAATAGAGAGACAAAACATGGGATGAGAGTTAACTGCCCAAACATGGACTTTAGCATATGGCTCTTTTTCCAAAAGTTAGCACTTTTGGGAAAAGAGATCACCATCAAAAATGAGATAAGCCACCATAGCCCTCCCATTGCAATCACCCCTAAAAATATTGGGTGCATCATGCCTTTAAACCATATTTCGTTTGCTGGCACTATAATATTAAGCGCTATCAACAAAACACCGATAGTAATGGTGAAGCTCCATTGAGTCATTTCACATTGACTATCAATGATACGCCCCCACTCCTTAGCGGCAATTAAAAAGACACCCAATAGTGCCCAGGAAAAATACTCAGTTGGTAGACCAAATATGGCACCAAAAACTAAAGGGATTAACCATAATGCTGTTATTATTCGTTGTTTTAGCAAAAAAATGCCCTCTTTTTATAATTACAAAGCGCGAATAGTATCAATTTGAGTTCCAGTCAAACCAAAACGGCGCTGTCGGCTTGCAAACTTAACGATGGCATCTTTAAAAGCATCCTCGTCAAAGTCGGGCCATAGCGTGTCAGTAAATACTAACTCTGCGTATGCGGCCTGCCAAAGTACAAAATTGCTGATCCTGTAATCACCACCCGTGCGGATCATTAAATCAACTTCAGATTGGTTATGCATGCAAAGATGTTCGCTCAATGCCTCTTCAGTGAACTGTTCACTACTCATTTCACCCGCTTCAACTTTAGCTGCGAGCTTTTGTGCAGCTTGCATGATGTCCCAGCGACCACCATAGTTCGCCGCAACATTTAACACTAACCCAGTATTACCGATGGTCTTTTCTTGAGCGGTAGCGATCTGTTTTTGCAATCTTGCTGAAAAACGACTGATATCACCGATAATATTAAGCCGAACGCCATTTTTATCGAGTAACTTTAGCTCACGCTGAAGCACAGTAAAGAAGAGCTCCATTAACAAGCCGACCTCTTTATCGGGTCGACGCCAATTCTCACTAGAAAAGGCAAACAAAGTTAATGATTCGACACCTAACGTGCTTGCAGTGCTCACAGCCCGTCTTACCGCCTTTACGCCAGCCTTATGGCCAACAACTCGCGGCTTCCCTTGCGCCTGCGCCCAACGCCCATTGCCATCCATAATGATAGCAACGTGTTTGGGTATAGACTGTTTTACCAATGCTGATAGATCATCTGGTAATGCTTCTGACACATCCTTGTCAGACTGGGAATCGAATGACATCTATTACAACCCTTAAAAATAGACAAACGCCGTGTAGTATAACTCTACACGGCGCCTGAACTCTATAGCCTGTTTCCCTTTCGCGTTCAATATTTATTCAACCATTAAACTTTTAGCGTAAGGCGTGAGCAATAACCGATTGCACTTTTTAAGAAACCGCTATAAACACTGATGATATCTAAAATTAGAACTCCATCAGTTCCTTTTCTTTTGCAGCTAGAATTTCATCAATTTTCTTGATGTGAGCATCAGTAAACTTCTGCACTTCATCTTCGCTACGACGAACGTCATCTTCAGTACATTCTTTTTCTTTCTCAAGCGCTTTAACATCAGAGTTAGCGTCACGACGTACATTTCGAACAGCAATACGGCCATTCTCAGCTTCAGCGCGAACGACTTTAATAAGGTCTTTACGACGCTCTTCAGTAAGTGCTGGTAGAGGGATGCGAATCGTTGCACCAGCTGACATAGGGTTCAAACCAAGGTCTGAACTCATAATGGCTTTTTCTACTGCAGCAATCATAGTACGGTCAAATACAGATACATTTAATGTACGAGCATCGCCAATGGAAACACTTGCGACCTGCTTAAGCGGCGTAAGAGAACCGTAGTAAGGTACCTGAATGGTATCAAGTAGACTTGGGTGTGCACGGCCAGTACGTACTTTAGCCATTTGAGTCTTTGTTGACTCTACACATTTATCCATGCGTGTTTGCGCATCTGTTTTAATTTCGTTTATCACTTTAATATGTCCTTTTAAGTCACTAGGAGCTAATTGCCCTTTAGGGCCTATTGAATTCGTTGTACGCAGAAACTAGGCAAATGATGAGTATAATCTAAACCCATTATATATCTGATGCTCTCGTTGTCATGTCCTGCGTAGTACCAATGACTTTTAGGCTAGCATCTTCTGATACAGAGTAAAACTCAGTCGAGTGCGACATTGGTACATTTTGTTTCAGTTGCTGTTATTACAAACAACATCTGCTATCACTGCACGGTTAATTAACCAGCGTTAATCAGTGTCCCTTCAGGCTCACCCATGATTACACGACGCAGTGCGCCAGGCTTATTCATGTTAAAGACCAGTAATGGCATATTATGATCTCTAGCCAATGTAAATGCAGCCAAATCCATTACTTTCAGTTCTTTGTCTAAAACTTCGTTATAGCCCATTTGATCGTACTTAACGGCTTCAGGGTTTTTAACTGGGTCATCTGAGTAAACACCATCGACCTTAGTGCCTTTTATCACGATTTCAGCTTCAATTTCGATACCACGTAAACAGGCTGCCGAATCTGTTGTACAGAAAGGATTACCTGTACCCGCAGCAAAAATAACAACACGACCAGACTTAAGCAAACTGATTGCCT
>NZ_JBFRMK010000279.1:1323-4124 GCF_041470405.1 Shewanella sp. 10N.286.45.A1 | reverse complement strand
AGCCCAGTTGTAGTCATCACAAACGCCTTTCAACGGTATCGCAGACATCAATCGTGCGTTCACGTATGCACGATGTAATGAATCACGCATTGCCAAACCATTCATCACAGTTGCAAGCATCCCCATATGGTCACCAACAACTCGATTCATTCCCGCTTGCGCTAGACCTTCGCCACGAAACAGGTTACCACCGCCAATAACAACACCGACTTGAATACCGAGCTCTACTAACTCTTTGATCTCCTGACCCATGCGATCTAACACTTTTGGGTCGATGCCGAAGCCTTCTTCACCCATTAGGGCTTCACCACTTAGTTTTAAAAGAACACGGCGATAAGCAGGTTTAGGATTGGTACTCATATTTATTATTCCTGATAATGGCTTTAGGGAATTGTATACTCAAATAACCTCACGATGTATTTTTCGTCTCACACATCATAAACTTATTTCAGTAAATACAATAAGACCGCAGCAATTGCTACGGTCTTAAGTTGGCTAAAAAAGGATATTAACCTTTAGTAGCAGCGATTTGTGCAGCAACTTCAGCAGCAAAATCTTCTTCTTTCTTCGCGATACCTTCACCAACTTCTAAACGGATGAAGTTAGAAACTGAAGCACCTTTCTCTTTAAGAACAGCGCCAACAGTTTTCTTAGGTTCCATGATGTAAGCTTGGCCAGTAAGAGAGATCTCACCAGTAAACTTCTTCATACGACCAAGAACCATCTTCTTAGCAATCTCTTCAGGCTTGCCTTCGTTCATAGCGATTTCGATCTGAAGTGCTTCTTCTTTTGCAACAAGATCAGCAGGAACATCTTCAGGGTTAACGAATTCAGGCTTAGAAGCAGCAACGTGCATTGCAACGTGCTTAAGTGTTTCTTCGTCAGCTTCACCAGCAACAACAACACCGATACGCTCACCGTGACGGTACTGAGCTAGGTTTGCACCATCGATGTATTCAACGCGACGAACGTTGATGTTTTCACCGATCTTAGCAACAAGTGCAACACGAGTTTCTTCGAACTGTGCTTTAAGATCTTCGATAGATACTTTAGAAGCAGAAGCAACGTCTAGTACTGAGTTAGCAAATGCTAAGAAGTTAGCATCTTTTGCAACAAAGTCAGTTTGACAGTTAACTTCTAATAGAGCAGCGAAACCTTCGCCATTCTTAATAAGGATTGCGCCTTCAGCAGCGATATTACCCGCTTTTTTAGCAGCTTTTGCAGCACCGCTCTTACGCATGTTGTCAATTGCAAGCTCGATGTCACCGTTAGTTTCGGTCAAAGCTTTCTTACAGTCCATCATGCCAGCGCCAGTGCGGTCACGAAGTTCTTTAACTTGGGCAGCAGTAATTGCCATTGTTAAATCCTCTACAGATAATTCTTCAAATTCAATAGATATAGAACAGGGGCAAATCACCTTAGATGAAATAGCCCCTGCTCACCAATCATGTATCTTGGTTAATAAGGGAGATGGAAAAAACCATCAAACTTATTATTCAGCTTCTACGAAACCGTCTTGCTCAGCTTGAACAGCTAGGTCTTGGTTACGACCAGCTTTAGCAGCAGTAGCAACAGACTCAGTGTAAAGACGGATAGAACGCATAGCATCATCATTACCAGGAATGATGTAGTTGATACCGTCTGGAGAAGAGTTTGTATCAACAACAGCAACAACAGGAATACCTAGGTTGTTAGCTTCTTTAATAGCAATATGCTCGTGGTCAGCACCGATTACGAAGATCACGTCTGGAAGACCAGCCATGTTCTTGATACCACCAAGAGACTTTTCTAGTTTCTCAAGTTCACGAGTACGCATAAGCGCTTCTTTCTTAGTAAGCTTGTCGAAAGTACCGTCGATAGACTGGCTTTCAAGATCTTTAAGACGCTTAATTGATTGACGAACTGTTTTCCAGTTAGTCAACATACCACCTAACCAACGGTGATCTACGTAGAACTGGTCACAAGAAACAGCAGCTTCTTTGATAGCTTCGCTCGCAGCACGCTTAGTACCAACGAAAAGAACCTTACCTTTTTTAGAAGCGATGTTGCTGATGAACGCTAATGCTTCATTGAACATAGGCACAGTGTGCTCTAGGTTAATGATATGAACGCCGTTACGTGCGCCGAAGATGAATGGCTTCATCTTTGGGTTCCAGTAACGAGTTTGGTGACCGAAGTGAACACCGGCTTGTAGCATGTCGCGCATTGAAACTGTAGTCATTTTATTTACCTTAAATAATTTAGGGGGTTAGACCTCCACATATCCCATATCTTCGACCCGGTTAAGGGCACCCCGAAGAATGTGTCGATATGTGTGTGATTTAGTATTTTCAATTAGCCATGTATAATGGCGGCCATATTAACGCTGCTGCTCTCCCTAAGGTTGAACAACAAGAGTCAAACATAACGGCGCGCTTTATACCATATTTTGAAAAAAAGCACAAATATTTACGTCGTTTTAGGGCATAATAACCTTTATTGAAAGACAGCAAATCTAAAGACAGAAGAGACGGTTGAATGAGTATTGTAATTAAGACGGCAGAAGAGATTGAAAAAATGCGTGCGGCAGGTAAATTAGCGGCCCAAGTTTTAGAAATGGTTGCTCCTCACGTAAAAGCTGGTGTCACCACCAATGAGCTCAATGACATATGCGCCAAGTTTACAGAAGATAACGGCGCAATCTCGGCTCCGCTTGATTATCACGGTTTTCCAAAATCTATCTGTACCTCTGTAAATGATGTGATTTGTCATGGTATTCCAAATGATAAACCACTGGTTGATGGCGATATCATCAACATAGA
>NZ_JBFRMK010000279.1:0-621 GCF_041470405.1 Shewanella sp. 10N.286.45.A1 | reverse complement strand
GCGATATCATCAACATAGATATTACCGTGATTGTAGATGGTTACCATGGCGATACCTCTAAAATGTTCCTTATCGGTGACGTGAGTCCTAAGAACGCTCGCCTTTGCCGCATTGCACAAGAAAGTTTATATGCCAGTATCAAGAAAGTTCGACCAGGCATGAAACTTGGTGAAATTGGTACCTTAATTGAAAAATTCATTAAGTCTAAGAAGACAGGTCTAGAGAAATACAGCATCGTCACCGATTATTGCGGTCACGGCATTGGTGCAGTATTCCATGAAGAGCCACAAGTGATGCATTACAAGAACAATGATAAAACTGTTCTGCGTGCTGGCATGTGCTTTACCATTGAGCCTATGATCAATGCAGGTCGCCATACCAGCGTACTTGATAAAAGTGATAACTGGACTGTTACTACCTCAGACGGTAAGAATTCAGCCCAGTGGGAACATACTCTACTGGTCACCAAAACAGGTGTTGAAGTACTAACACTGCGTGAAGAGGAAAAAGATCTTCCACGTATCATCAATCATTAAGGATTGATGCAGATTAAAAGGCGTGAATTATCACGCCTTTTTTATCATTGTTTTTTCTATTTTGGAAAGTAATACCAATTGCATT
>NZ_JBFRMK010000278.1:0-28637 GCF_041470405.1 Shewanella sp. 10N.286.45.A1 | reverse complement strand
ACCTCCTACTATGCTTGATTTGAGCATTTAACAAGGAGGTCGGCATGCCACGCCCAAGAAGAACGTTAATTAGCATCGAAGATACTCCCTATTACCACTGTTACAGCCGGATTAGCAATAGCTGGCTATAAAATTGGCTCATTAAATTGGCTATTGATTAACAATGGCTGGCTAATAAATTATTAGGCTCAAAGCTGCCTGAAGGGCAAGGTAAGAGCATTACGATTTTTAATCAATTTTAGAATGAAAAAAGAGCAGTTTTATGACGTTATCAGATTATGAATACGCACTTTTACATCATTTTAGGTTGAAATTCAAACAAGTAATAACTTTGTTGGCTAGTTAATGAGAATATTTAGGATGGCAAGAGCATTTATATTGCTCTTGCCTTGTGTTTGACTGTATTGGGTGTTGTACCGTTCTTACGATTGGGTTGAGGTTCACTCTCTAAGTGCTGTTCTAACTCCTCAGTCAGTGCAACCTCTGTAAGTTGCTTGATAAGCGGGCTAAGTATACTGTCTTTATCTGTCAGTTTTTTCCCTGCTTGGAGTGCTTTAAGAGCTTGGTAAAAATCAAATGAATGGGTCATGTGTCATCCCTGTTTTAGATATTCTACTGAAATGACACAAAACTTTGAACGCTACCATAAAAATGCCAGTCAGCTTAACTGACTGGCATTACCTGTATTAACAGGCTGTTATTCATATTGTCTTACAATACGGGTAAGTAAGTCAGTACACGTTTATCGCGGGCTATCATAGGTTCTACCACGAGTGTTTTAAAAGTGTCACCGGCTTTATTCATCACACTACCCATTAACTGCGGATTATTATTAATAAGGTAGTTAAAGTGCTCAATGCGTTCAATTAAGGCAATCGCAAGGGTGTTTTCACTGGTCGCAACATAGTTTTTCCCTTGTACCGAAATAGACTTAACGGCGCTTACGGCGTCATTTGCTAAGTGGATCCCGGCAAACTCACGCCATACACGGGCTTTTTCTTCACCGCGGTAGTCACTGTCATGTGAGGCCAGTACCACTTGTTTGAGCATCATCTGTAGCAGGTTGCTCTTACCTTTCATTTCGCCAGTGTTTTGTGGGAAGCCAAAGTAACGACCTATGGATGTTGCGTAGCTTGGCAGCGCTTCGATTTGTTGATCTGCATAGTCTAAGTCGTGTGTGTAATAATCCGGATCAGCAACGTCACAAGGTTGCTTTAGGAGCGGGTTAGTAAGGTAGCGATTAAAGGTGTTACTTTGATCGCCTAGGGTCATGTTGCATAACATGGCTTGCAATTGCTCATGTACTTTAGGTGAGTCAGCTAATGCATAGTAAGTCCGACCTGTGCTGCTTCTTGTTGACTTTCTTGTCAATAACTGGCGTACGGCAAGTAGTTTATCAGGCCACATCCCTAGTACATCTCTTTCGTTGATAAAAGGATGGTTAGGGCTAGATTTGGGTGATTTTATGCCGTTAAGCAAGCGGCCATTATTGACCGTAACATCGGCATAGAGCAGGTCTTGATAGTCTTTAGCTACATCAGCTTGAATGAGTAATTGTTTGAGTTGTTCTGGTGCTTGTTGGTATTGAGTGATGATCTGCCCAACATCAAAATCATCGTTTATTTGATGGCCTTTGAGGCGATAGATCCGCGTAAGCAGATCTTCAAGCGTGTGAGTACGACTAAAAGAAGCGGTACCATCTTTTTGGCTTTTATAGGTCACATGTAAGGCGATGTCATTCATACCGGCCACTTTTAGAAAGGTGTCAGCGGCTTTGTTAACAGCGCGTTGCGATGCACAGAACCAATAGCTATTATCGGCTTCACAGAAAGTGGCGATATCATTTTGTTTGAAGTTTAATAGCGCTTCAACATTGGCATTATCTTCAACAAACTGACGGATATCATTAAACCCATTGAGACGGTTAATGGTATAGGGCACAATGCTGTCTTCAAACAATGTTTGTCGATGATGACGCATATTCAAGGTGTCATAGCTGTCATAGTAACGATCAATATAATATTGCGCGATATCGTCATTGTCGGTGCCAGCATCAAAGCGATTGCAGTTACTGTTGAGCGACACGTGACCGTCGGTACAAAAGTCATAGCGGTGCAACTCGTGCTGCGCGGCGATGTTGTGAAGTGCTCCGTATTGAGTGGTGCCGGTTAAGTTACCTTTAATGAGTTCTTCACGGCGTTTGCTGTCTTGCTCTGTAAGTGACACGAGCGTGCCGTTGGTGGTTTCGACTTTACGAGCATAACCAAAGCGTAAAGCCGCTAAGTCATATTTTTCAAATGTGGTGGCAAACCTGTCGGCGTTGTAGTCCATTTGGCTTGAAAAATCGGCTTTAACGGTCAAGTTTGGGTAACCAGCCGCGGTAAAGGCCTTGGCAAACGCATTGATCTCTTGCTCATTAAAAAAGTTGGCTTGATCGCGGCTACCAGCAAAGTTATGGCGTAAACCGAGGTTATGCCCTAACTCGTGGGTTAATGTACCTGCAAATGCTTGTGTTGCAAGCTTTGTCACCAAATCAGCTTGGAAAGCAGGGCGCATCGTTTCAATGTCTTTTAGTTTATCGCCTACCACGCCATCGACCCAAAATTCACTGTTTTTCCAGTCAATTTCATGTCCGTTTAGGCCGCGCGGCAATTCTCTAATTGCGCCCCCTCCCAAGCCAAAAGCGTGATCCACACTCATTAAGTTGTGCTCTGACCAGAAAGTTTCATCTTCGTTATGCTGCTTAACAAGCGCTTCAAAGTCGAGTTCGTTATCGTTACTGACAATAACTGACGGCATGGTTGGGCTGCTGAGTTGGTGTTGTAATGGCTGCTCGTGTAGGGCGTCACCAACGGTTGCGCTCTGCATGGTGCGTTTATTGTCAGCGACTTGCTTGGCGCGTGCCAGCGCTTTAGGCGCAGTGGTATACTCGACACCGACTAAGGCTTTTACCGAGTGAGCATCAAGCATGCCTCGGTTGTAATCGAGCTGTACACGGCGATAGTAACGGGTTGCGCTTTGCTCTAAATTGGCGCTGAACTGATCTACTCGTGCGCTGACGATTTCGCCGGTTAATGGGTTCGCAGCAGAAGGGCCATAGCCGGCAAGACCATTGTCCAGTGGTTCATCAAACAAGGTAATGTTGTTGTAACGCAAATCGCCGTGACGATGTGTGCCGGCTTGTTGGAGCTCAATTGGCGGCAACCCTGTGTCTAACATCTTATTTTGGATGTTAATCGCAGCAATACTTTGCGTGGCAGCGTCTAAGAAAGGTTTATTTTTTGCTTCAAAAAAGTTGTTACTTAAATAGTAAGTAATGGCTGATTTTTTAGGATTAAAGCGGTTTAAGTATTGGCGTACGTAACCATCAGAGCCTGCTGAGTGATTACCGTCACGGTAAGTATGTTCGGTTCGAAAGAAGCCGTAGGTGCTGTTTTCGTCTTCGCTGTAGGGAATGGGCTCAAAGTCACTACTGGCGAGTTGGTCAAGGGCAACAATAGAGATGTATTCTGTTGTGCTGAAAGATAAATTGTCAAAATTGCCTTTAAAGAACTGACCAAAACAGGCGGGATTAGCCTGATAGGTGTGTTTAATTTCAAAGTTGATGACCCCGCTATTAAGATCCATTTCATAACCGCGCCAGCTTCCATCCTGGACGAGTATTGGATCTTCTGTTTCAGTGGTGCACTGCTTGAAGGTGACGATGTCGGTATAGTTTTCTTCTGCAATGTTAGCGGCGGCAAAATGAGGAATAAAGAACTTCTTTTTATCCCAAGTGACGTTGCGATCGTTAACTTCTTCTTCTCTGTTAGTGCAGTCGTCCCAGTTATCTTTTTCGCATTGAAAGTCTACATAATCACCAGGAATGGTCAGCACGGGGGCTTTGTTTATTTCGTTGTCATAGCGCGCTTGGTGTCCCAACCCTATGTTGTCTCGGTCAACTTGCCTAACTTGGATCCCATTTTCCGTCATATGCAGTGTCACTAGCTTTTCATCCCCTTGGTGAAAACCACGGATCGGCGCTGAATATCGAGGCGCTTCACCTAAACTGCGTGTATATAAAAATAGTCGCTCAGGTTGTTTGATCGCCTGTTCAGATAACGATGTCGCAGTGCTGGGCTGCGTGTTTTTAATTCGGTTATTGGTGCTGACTTCTTTGAGTTGCTGGACGGAGATCATTTTCTCGTCCTTTTTCACCTCTTGATATGGCTCATCAGAACCACAGCCGCTTAGGGCAAATGTGCCCATAATGGCGACAGTTATTGTCGATATTTTCATGTAAACCTCTCTTCCAAATTAATGTTATAAGTATTTCGTTATCGACAAGTAAAAGACTGAACTTCGTTTGTCATAGATCTCAAATCCATGAGATGAACCTCTTTCTGGGTCATAGAATCCGCCGCTGTTATTGTGGCCGGCAGCGGCTATCCAAGTGGGTGAAAATTCCCAGCCAATCTCTTGGCTGGCGGTAAATAAATTATCATAGCGATTGCTGTTGAACTTCTTTGCCATACCGTATGAGCCGCTGACATCTAAATACCAGTTATCGGTAAACTGCCAGGTTACATCTGCCAGTATGTCGATTTGATGCTCTACAAAATGCTCGCCTTGTCGGCCGATTTCATACTTATAGGCGTTGTACCTAAACCTTGGTGATATATAGAAATTCCATACTTTATTGGGCCGATAGAATAGGTAGCCTGCGACTCGAGGTGCAGCTTGTAGTTTATTCTCTTGACTGGTGTGACTCGTTGGCAGAAATACACCCGCGCTGCCGATTAAACCCCAGCTTGAGTTAAAGCTGTTAGTTGGTGTGCGGTACTCGAGAAATGTATCGTAGTAGTACGATTGGTTGTGATGGGTTTCGACCTCTCCTCCAACAGATAAGCGGATACTGCCCCAACTGTCTCGATAACCTATACGGCCATTGCCGCTTATTGATTGATAAGAGCTAGGCTTCGATTGACCGTAGACATTGGTTGTTGCGGTTGCACTGACATAACCTGACCAGTTGGAAGTGGTTGAGCTATTTGCCGCTGATACATTTTCATTATCAGCGAGAGCTGATGACGATAATGTGCAACTCAAGCCCATTACGGTTGTGCAAAGTAGTGCTTTTTGATAACTGAGTCGGCGTTTGCCCGAAAGCAAGGCGCAGTTATTCTTAGACGGCATAATTCCACCCTTTAAGAGATCACTTGTTGATTATTTGGCAGTGGTTAAAAAGCCAAACGGTTGAGATTTAGTTTTCAGGTTTTGCTGCTTTATCCGATTATCGGATCAGCATTTTGCTGACTCAAAGTGAGTCAGTTAGGAAGGGCAGCCTTTAATTGGCTTTATCCAGCTATGGACAATCGACACCAAATTGATAATTTTTTTAGGTGTCTTGTGTTTGAGGTTTCTTATTACTAAGTAATTGCCGAAGAGTAGCAATAGACAAAAGAATGCCGAATTGGCTGTAAGTAAATTAATATCAAGCTTTTGGGTCTCCGCCACGAGTGTGCTTGATATATTTTCAATAGAATAGCTCACCTTTTGGCACAGCATAGTAACAATAATGACTTGAGACAGCGCAAACTTGTTTTTATACAGCGAAAGCTCATGCTGTTTTGTTTGCAGTAAAGACTGGTTATTTGGCGAGACTGTATCAACTTCTTTTTTAGCTACCATAAACTGACCGACCAAAAAGATGGCGATCAAAATAGGTAAATAAACTAGAGCCTTACTTAATCTCTTCAAACGGATCCCCAATAAATTTAATGCCAAATTAGCTAATTATGAACTTAAAATGGTCGATACAAAGTGATACAAATGTTTTCGAAACGAAATTTCACTGTAGGAAATTAGTAGAAAAAGTTCAACGGATAATTGATGCACAAGTGAATAGTGTGATGCTAGTCTCACTAAATAAATGCCTTAAACACTTAACACTCATTGATCGCAACGAGGTTGTTACATTAAATATTTTATTTGAACGTTTTGTTTACAGTGTCGGGGTGGACTATTGGTTATACCAATTCCATTAAAGCGTTGCTCAATCAGTGGGAGTTAAAATCGCTTTAGACAAGTAGTGGGATTTAAGCTAATCGTTATTTTCGGCTCTGGCATCCTGCTCCGCTCTAGATAATTGCGCCTGCATTATTCTACCTTTGACCATCCTTGATCTCTGACCGCCAAGGAGGGCCGGAATGTCTTATTTTGTATGGAATCCAATAGGCCATTTAATCGTATATCGAAGGTCAGATGCGCTGTATTAAGTGATTTCCCCATGCCTTAAATATCAGCCGCACGTTGTGAGCGTTTCAGGACTTTCACTGCTATGTAGCATTGTCTCAAAAGGGAAATAACCATTTCTTCCACACGCGCCTTGAATTGAAAACCCTGAGAAAGCCCTGAACTGCGTATATCCTTAATGGAATAGGTATTACCTTGTAGTGTTTAGGCATTCACAATGTTTATTAGAGTTGCAATGGGCTGGGCTAGCGAAGCAAGAGTGACAAGAAAGTAATGCATCGTGAATAACGGGTGCATTATTAAAACCGTAATTTAAATCTTAAAGGATGGTGTTGTTAAGGTGGGTTGTAGGCTTTTACATCGCGGCTTTACATGCAGTTAAAGACGGCGCAAATAATGTAGGCAGCATGAGATCGTTAACACTTAAGCTGGTTACTTTTAGCTCTTGTTTCAAATAAAAACGCTACGATTGAGTTCGTAGCGTTTTATGTTTACATTATTGCTCATTGAGTGTGAGCCATAAACTTGTCATCACATATAGGATGATTTAGAAGATGGTCACTTGAACCTCTATCCATGCATCTGCAGTGCCTAAGGTTCCGCCTTTGTCCACTGGGTAAATAGAGAACCCGTTCCATGGATCAGTAAAGGTTTGGTTTATCTGCAGTGGCGCATCATTGAAGTCTTCTAGTGCCCAAGACGAACTTAGAGAATTAGGCGTTGAATCCAGCAACAATGAGTTATGGTTATACCAAGGTGCTGCATTCACATCTAAGTAGTTTTGTAAGTTAATTGAGATACCATTTTGCAGTAATGGAGTTCGCAGCTGAAATTCAGGCGAGGTCTCAACTTCACTTTTTTGCATAGTGCGGTATTCAACCCAGTAGGTTTTATCTCCATCACCAGACTTAATTTTCAGACCAATACTACCAGGTGCATTATGACCTGCCGCTGTACCGTGGTTAAAGGCATAGATTCGGTAAGTTCCTGATGTGGTAGCAGTAGGAACATCTGATTCACTAATCCAATTGTTGAAATAACCTTTATACATTAAGTTCATTTCTTCAAGTGAATGTGCTCCCATTCCCATAAGTCCGAAAACGTTACCATAGTTAACAACACTGTCATTGGCGTTACCGTTTAAGGTGCTGTTACCGCCCTCAATTGACATAGAGTGATGTAAGCCAAGTGCGTGACCGGTTTCATGGGCAATAGTACCCGCCTTATAGGTATAGATTTCCATTAATGGTGGTGCAGCTTGCGAGTTAATGAAGTAGCTCGCTTCAGTACCAACTGGTGGCGCCGTTACCATAATAATCGTACCGTCACCTGGGAAGTTTGGATCAACGCCAGCGTTAACAAGCTGCTCTTTATATTCAGGACCCCACAATGATTTATCATTATTGTAGTAATCGTGATTATTTGGCATGGTGATCTTAGGTTTTACTTCCCATGTGAAATTGAACTTACCGTAAGACTGCTCGGTAAAGTAATCTTTGGTTTTTTGCATTTCGGCATTAATTTGAGCAGTTGTAAATGCTAAATCTTGATCTGGGAATCTAAAAGGATATACCAGTACATGTACACCGTTAAAGTCATAGCCGTCATTACCAGGATCTGCTGCGCCAGGAGTGACTCGACAGCTAGTTGCATTAAAGTCTGCAACTAAGCTAACCCCTTTAAATAGTCCTTCTAATCGAACGTTGTTCCAGCCATTTTCCGGTTGTGTCAAGATGGCACATTCGGTATTACCGACTCTAGATGAACGCAAGCTGTCATCACCGCTAACTGGCCAGCCATTCGCTCTTGCGGCTAAGGTTAAGTTACCTAAACCATGATCTGAGCTAAATGCAATACTCGTTACATTTTGATTGAAGGTTGAAACACTAAAACCAAAACCATGTGAAGTCGCAGGGACACACACTGGCACGCCATCGGTAAGTGATGTTACCGTTGTTTCAGCTTCAGTAGCACAGATATCGGCTAAACTGCCTGGATTAGGACTTGGGTCTGGATCTGGATTCGTGGTACCCGAATCAGTCGTGACCACTGTAATCGTGCTACTCCACCCTGACTGATTACTGCTGTTTTTAGCATACATGGTGTAGTAATAAGTGGTATTTGGCGTTAGCCCTGTATCGGTATGGCTAGTGGCATTTGCCGCCGGTGAAGCGATTGTAGCCCATGCAGTACCAGGGGTAGAGCGCTGAATAACGAAATTATCTTCGTTCGTTGAATTGTCGCTCCAGGATAAGTTTATCGAGTTAGCAGTGCTAGTACCACTGAGGTTGCTTGGCGCCGTTACTGCACCAGTATTGCCTCCGCCAGTATTACCACCAGAGCTTCGACAAGAAGTTGCACCAAAATCAACGGCTAAAGAGGCACCACTGCGATCCCCTGAAATAGCGACCATTAACCAGTATTGGCTAGGGTTGTTAATGACAACACATTCACCATTGGTACCAGCATTTAATGACTTAGAAGCAGTGCTGTTTGAAGCTGTACTTGGCCAATTTCCTTGGCCAACAAATAAACTTAAGTCTCCACTACCGTGCTCAGTACTGATCGCAACGCTATCGTGTGAGTTAGCGCCACCTAAACTCAAATAGGCTGTACCATTGTCGCTTACACAGATAGGAGCGCCATCACTAATGGATGTTGAAGCGCCTTGTGTTGCACACATATCAGGTAATTCACTAGCATATGCGCTGTGGGAAATAAGTAATAAAGAGCCTAAAAGCCCTTTATATAGATTTGATGAGGGTATTCTCATCTTGTCCTCCGATTAAATTAATTTAAATAGTTATGCATCTTTAAAGCATGTTTGCGGAGCGATTCTAAACGTATTCTTCACAATTTATTAACATTAAAGAAACATTAATGTATTTTGTATAAATTATGCTGTCAAGGGGATTTGGCTTTTCGTTGAAATAAAAGTGGATATTAAATAACCAAAGTGATGAGTGAGCTCAATCAAATCGAGCTAGAAATAGGGCATGGTTAGAGTGAATAAATATTGAAAATTTTAAGGGGGTAATGAGGAGGGTTTTACTGCTTTGTAAAATTAAAAAATGATTTTTCCCTTTTTATTACAGTAGGTAAACTTGTTACTTTAAAATAAAAAGACCTGTGCAAACAGGCCTTCTATTTTTACAGAAAATGATTTAAACGCTAAACTGATTTGTCAAAATTACTTATCAAAGCGATTCTTTAGGTAGTCAAACACTGCGCGAATACCAAAGGCTTCACCACCAACTGGGCGACCCGGTAGCTTGCGGTTGTTCCAGGCCATGACATCAAAATGGCTCCAGCTGATCTCTTTATCGACAAAAGCTTCTAAATAGAGCGCTGCGGTAATCGCGCCGCCAAATGGGGTTTTACCACAGTTGGCTAGGTCAGCAATGTCGCTGCCAGTTAACTCTAGATACGGCTTATGTAGCGGCATACGCCATACGGGATCGTCAACACTTAAACCTGATGCGGTAATGCCTGCTGCAACTTGATCGTCATTACTAAAGAAGCCGGGTAACTCTGTGCCAAGTGCAACTCGCATAGCGCCAGTTAGCGTGGCAAAGTCTATCATGAGCTCTGGTTTGTCGTTGTTGGCTTCTGCAAGCGCGTCACACAATACCAAACGACCTTCAGCATCAGTGTTATCGATCTCAACGGTAATACCTTTGCGAGTAGTGATCACATCACCGGGTCTAAAGGCATTTGCTGATACTGCATTTTCAACGGCTGGTACCAATACACGTAGGCGGATGGGTAAGTTGTTAGCCATAATTAACTGGGCTAAACCAATAACATGAGCGGCGCCGCCCATGTCTTTTTTCATCAAACGCATACCAGCGCCTGGTTTTAAGTCGAGTCCACCTGAATCGAAACAGACTCCTTTACCTACCAATGTTACTTTTGGTGCTGATTCGTCGCCCCAGGTGAGGTCGATAAGTCTAGGTGTATTTTCACTCGCTCGGCCAACCATGTGAATCGTTGGGTAGTTTTGCTCAAGCAGCTCATCACCGACTATTTGGGTCAGCTTAGCGCCAAACTCATCAGCCATTGTCGTCATGGTTTCAGCCAAGTGTTGCGGCATCATATCGGCGGCTGGGGTATTGACTAAGTCACGCACTAAAGAGACTGAGCGGATGAATTTGTTGGCTTCATCTGCTTGTGCTTGTGTTGGCACGATAAGTTGTGGATGCTGCTTGTCACTTTTCTTATAACGGTCAAACTGATATGCACCTAAACCCCAACTAAAAGCAGCGGTTTTAATCTGCTTATCATCGGCATTTAACTGATAT
The DNA here is from genome assembly GCF_041470405.1 of Shewanella sp. 10N.286.45.A1. NCBI lineage: Bacteria > Pseudomonadati > Pseudomonadota > Gammaproteobacteria > Alteromonadales > Shewanellaceae > Shewanella > Shewanella sp. 10N.286.45.A1. The sequence continues at coordinate 18,102 of NZ_JBFRMK010000278.1, read as the reverse complement.
TGACCCGCAGGCAGTTGGTTAACTAAATCTCCACAAAGCCAGTAGGAGTCGTCGCTGTTACTGACAAAAATAACTTCAGCGAGTTCGCCTTGGGTATTTGGGATAAGACTCATGCCTTTGCCTGAGAACTGTGTACTCTTCAGCCAGTTAGTCACACTGCTAGCCTGCTTATCGCACCATTGTGCAAATGTTTCGCTGTTGAAAATAGAAAGGGGAATGCCTGAAACACCTGAAACGATGATATTGCTCATGTAGGGACTCTTTATAGTAATAACGACCAGTTAAAAAGATAGCTATAAGAATATCAGGCTGGAGTCTATCTAGAAAGCAAAGAGATGATTTTACGAGGATATGTAACGTTATTGCTGTGCAAGGTTTTCCGTTATTAGGTTGGCGTTATTGTCCCGCATTACTGGCTTTAATGCGGTTTTTTCTGGCGCTATTTCTTGAAAGCTGGCGCGCATTGGCTTTACGCTCAGACATGTTATTAAATGAGCTTGGTAACACATCTACCCCAACCATTTTGCCAAGTTTCAACACCAGTGGGATGGTCAATGGTGCAAACGGTAACACGGCAAACACGCCAAGACCTAAGCCCTTTAGGAGATCTGCAAACTGTTTGTTAGCATCGGCTAATTCATCTTTGCTTGCTTGTTTACGGGTATAGCGTTTGTAGGTGACCAACATCTCTTTGGTTTCTTGTTTCTCTTGAGATAAGGCCTCTTTCACAACCAACATATCCAGTTTTACACGCAGCCAAAAACGACGTCTTCCAATACGGAGAACGCGGATAGGGGCTTTGTGAATATGCTGGTATATGTTCATGGGCGCGATTGTCGCATAGCCTTAGTCTTAAGCCTATTAATTAAAGGTAAAATTATGTGATATAAGGTCAGTTTAGTTGGTTTTTAAACTGACCGTAGGTTTTAGCGGTTAACCTGCGCGCAAGCTAAGGATTGCACTTAGCTCGATAGGGTCAGGATAACGGCAAAACTGACTGTCCTTTTTATCTATGGCGTAGATAGACATGCGGTCGGCGAGTTCATTGCCTTCAATACCCACATGTGCCGGCACATGTTTGATTGATAGCTTATCTTTAATGCCGTCATATAACTCATGAGCTTGCTGAATAATATCGAGGTTTTTAATATCACCCGGCTTTTGTCGCTTCCAGCCTTTAGCTTTCCAGCCATAAGCCCAATGGGTAATACAGTTAATTGAGTACTGCGAGTCACTTAAAATTTGTACTGTTTGCCCTAGTTTAATGCCGTTATCGGCTATTAATATCGCTTGGTGTAGCGCATTTAGCTCTGCTGAGTTATTGGTGCCGTTTGCGTTATATAAACCATACCAAAGCTCACTCAGTTCGCCGCTACGGTATACAGCAATGCCAGAACCTGCTTTGCCTGGGTTAGGCTCACAGCCTCCATCGGTAAATATGGATAATTCAAACTGGCTTAAATCCATTGTTTTACTGGCTTTTTCAATCTTAGTGGCTGTACTTTTGGCGCTAGTCGTTGATTTTGTTTGCGCTGCACCGCCGTAACTCGGTACACGCTTAAACGCAGCCTCTGCTTCTGCTTTGGTCTTGAACGACTTATATTTAGCTTGCGGGAATTTATCTACCTGTTTTTTTGTGTAGTCCCAGCTGGTGAAAATACCGGTTTCATGTCCTGCCCAAACCACATAATACTTAGTTGCCATCTGATGTTATTCCTCGAATTTAATACGCTATGGTCAGCGTTATTGTGGTTTTTTGCACTGCGCGAGTAGCTCGACAAAAAACTCACCTCCTTTACGTTCAGCAAAGGCGATATTGCGCTCAGGGATCGTTTCTGGGTCGTCGTAATTAGCTAAGGCTAGCTCCATACTTGCTTCACGAATAATGTGCAATGTCGGCAAAGGGGAGCGATTAGTATAGTTTGCAGCGCTCTCTTGTGGCTCGCCATCAAAGCAATAATCCGGATGGAAACTCGCGAGTTGATATTGTCCTTCATAACCTTGTTCAAACAATAAGTCAGTTGCAATATCCACCAGATCTAAATAGGGGTAAAAGCCCTCAAAACCACGAGGTAATATAAACAGGGTAGTCTCGACCTCGTCATGTTCATCAAGGTAAACACATTCTTGAATCAATGCCTCTAATACCAACTGCAATTTAGCTTCGTCAATGACGGCATAACGAATACTGGCACGCTCGACTTCGCGGCGAGCAAAGGGGCAAATGTTGTACTTCATAATCACTTGCTTAACCCAATGCTCTGTTTGGGTTGCATACTCTTGCAATTCTGGGTCGATATTATTGGTCATTGCATACTGCCTGTGTTGGTTATGGCGCGATCATAGGGATGATTGAGAGTACAAGCAAGAGCGCCATGGTGACGTTAAATATTTTCTGTTGCTTTTGATTCTTTAATAGTCGTTTTAACACAACACCAAACCCGAGCCAAATAAAGGCACTCGGCAGTGCAACACAGAAAAACACGGTCGCTATAGTGATGACTTGCGGCGTGAGTGCTTGATCCATAGTGGTAAAAGTGGCGATTGCACCTATGCCCATAATCCATGCTTTAGGATTTACCCACTGAAAAGCGGCCGCTTGAATGAAGCTAAAAGGTGCAGGAGTATTTTTACCTTTTAACTTATTACTGCTATTGGCAATCAACCAGGCAAGGTAGAGTAGATAGGTGATCCCTACATATTTAACGATGACATGCAGCACAGGGAAGAGTTGGAACACTGTGCTTAAGCCTAAACCTATGGCTAACACCATGGCTGGAAATCCAAAGCAGATCCCGAGCAGGTGCGGCAAGCTGCGCTTGATGCCAAAGTTTACCCCTGATGACATCAACATAATATTATTGGGGCCAGGGGTGATCCCTGATGAAAACGCAAACAGCGCGATGGTAAAAATGAGTTCCATGAAAACTAGAGCCAAAACAACTTAAATCGATCTTCATTCTATCTTGCCTTACGTGCATAGCAATGGTTTTACAACGATATCGCGCTTCACTTAGCTGGCTAAGCGTTATCGCTCAAGCTTTGCACTAAAAGCATTCTTCCTTACGGTAAATAATCGAACAAAAACTAAGCTCGAATGATCAACAGTCCCTAGCTATTTGGAGATCTACCAGCTGCTTGTTTAAATTATTCACGACTGTCCTGCGACGTTCTTTTACACTTACTCTATTTGAAATATTGCACTCGAGATGCAATAAACTCAATCATTTATAATGAGTTAAAGTCTTTTAGATTGTTTTCTCGTCTATTTTTCCCCCCATGAAATTAAAAATGAATACCGCGCTATGATGGCTTTTTACTTCTGTTAATTACGATGTTTACTACTAAAAAGTATGGTTTTTTATCAGCCTTCTCAATCTAAATGTTGACATGTATACAATATAAATTGTAGTTTGTATCTGCACTGTTACATTTTTGTTAATGGTGTTAACAAAAACTATAAGCGTGGCATTGAGTGCCCTTGGGTACTCCATTAACTCACTTCCTTGAATTAGGTGATTAATGCAGATTAACCACAGCAAGCGGAGTAATTTATGCAACAACAATCATTGAAGACATTCAAGCAAGGTAAGAGTTTTAAGGCACATGTATTAGCGCTGGCCTGTTCTGCAGCCCTTTTTCCGGCAATGAGTATGGCAAATGACCAACCTGCACCGACAGCAGTCGCTGAAAAGCCTGCTCATGCAGAGCAAGTTGCTCATCGATTTGAGCGTGGCGATGATATACCTGGCGGAGCTCAAGCGAAGCGTAATGACAAGGAATACCTGCCAGAGGCTAAAAAGGACGATAGCAAGTCAAAGATCGAAGGGGCTAAAGGGCAAAAAGGGCTTAAAGGTACTGTGGGACCACAAGCTGAAACACAATGTACAGACTATAACCAATTTGCTAGCTTGACCGGCCAAGCTTTGTTTGACCATGTTAGAAGCGTTGATATTTCCTGTATTAACCAACTTTTTGATAATGACGCGACATCGGTTGCAGCGTATCAGAGTCAGAATGTGGTTGATGTCGCCAATAGAGCTCTTAGTATCGCTGCAAGTTATGACAGCCGTACTGGCAACGAAATGCTCAAACTTATCACCTTTTTGCGTGCTGCATTTTATGTTGAGTACTATAACGATAGTTTAACCTACACCGATTCGAGTGTAGCGAACGCTGTGACTGATGTATTGGTTGCCTACGGCACTAACCCGTACATTACTGACACCAGTGATATGCAGGCTGAAACGTTGACCGAATTTTTTATAGCTTGGGGTAACACGGGCAGTTATAAAGAAAGTGTACCGAGTATCGCCCGTTACCTAAATGGTTTTAGCGCCACTCATCTTGCAAATGCTAATCATAGTGCGGCAATGACCAAAGCATTTACGACCTTGTATTATGCACGCAGTAATACTAACTTCACTCAAAATGCTGAGAGCTATAGCGATCTGCTTGATGCGCTCGTTAAAGTGGCAACGGCTGATTACATTATCAATTCGTCGTCATCTTTCCAGTCTAAAGATGCGTTTCATGAGTTTGCCCGCTTTTATGTTTACCATGCCGACAATAACTTGTCTGCAAATCTCAAGACCCGTTTAAACAACGGTACCGTTGCATATAAAGATAAATTCGACCTTTACAGTGCACAATGGGCTGATGCCGCTGATTACCTCTCTTATTACAATCCGAATGATTGCCAACAGTTTGGTGTCTGTAACTGGAAAGAAAACCTCGAGGCCAATGTTCTGTCAGTAGATTACAGCTGTAGCGGTACTATCGCCATTCGGGCGCAACAGATGACAACATCAGAGCTACAACAGTCTTGTGATCTTATGGGTGAAGAGGAAATTCTGTTCCACAATGTTCTTGCGACCGGTAACCAACCTGTAGCCGATGACTACAACAGCAACCTTGAAGTGAATATCTTTAACAGTACTGACGACTACATCGACTTTGCAGGAACCATTTTCGGTATTAGTACGGATAATGGTGGCATGTACCTAGAAGGCACGCCGTCACAACAAGGTAATCAGGCACGATTTATCGCCCATGAAGCCACTTGGCTTAACGATGTACTAGTGTGGAACTTAGGTCATGAATATGTGCACTATCTTGATGGTCGCTATAACTTATACGGTTCATTTAACCACTTTAACCACCAAACTGATAAATCCGTTTGGTGGTTAGAAGGCCTAGCTGAGTATATTTCTAAGCAGAATCGCAATGATGATGCCATTGCTTTGGCTCGCGCCCAAACGTTTACGCTGAGTGAAATTTTAGCTAACGATTATAACAGTAGCACCGAGCGGGTATACAGCTGGGGTTATTTGGCCGTGCGCTTTATGTTCGAAAACCATAGAGCAGACGTTGATGAATTACTGGTTCATGCTCGTGCCGGTGATACTACAAGTTGGTTAAACTACATTAATAGTAATATTGCTCAGTACTATGATGCTGAGTGGAACACTTGGCTTGCAAGTGTAACCAGTAACGATTCGGGTATTGATACCGGCGTTACACCACCAACAGATAGCGATGGTGATGGCGTTATTGATAGCGAAGATGCATTCCCATTTGACCCAAGTGAAACTAAAGATACAGATGGCGACGGCGTGGGTGATAATGCTGATGCATTCCCAACCGATGCAACTGAAACCAAGGACACCGATGGTGATGGTGTAGGTGATAACAGCGATGTTTTCCCTAGTGACCCTTCAGAGTGGGCGGATTCAGATGGTGACGGTATCGGTGATAATGCAGACACTGATAATGGCACAACGCCAGTAGAAGACTGCGGTGTAGCGACTATTACCGGTGGTAACTTAGTTGCTGATAATGCGCATTGTGTGGCAGGTACTGGACGTAACTCTTACTACACTTATGTCGATGCCGACAATACACCACTGTATATCTCAACAGCGGGAGGAAACGGAGACGTCAATGTTTACTTCAACCAAAATACTTGGGCAGATGTAAATAGCTATACTGCTAAGTCTGAAAATGTCGGCAACAATGAGCTTGTTAGTGTGACAGCTAATCGTGGTTGGGTTTATATCAGTCTTGTGGCGGTTTCTGAATACCAAGGCGTGAGTATTACGGTAAGCGAGACTGAACCGACTGGTGGCAACCCAGATAATGGTGGTGGCGATCCAGTGACACCAACACCAACACCTGTTGTTGAAGATGCTTGTGCAACCGAAAATCCATACAGCTACGGCGGACTTAATGCCGATGATGCAATCTGTATTGCTGATGGGAATGCTAGCTACTACTTCTATATACCAAACGGTGCGACAGAAGTGACGGTAAAGAGTGGTAATGGTAGCGGTGACGTCAACTTATACGGTGATAGCCGCACATGGGCAAGTGCGTCTTCCTATGAAGTTAAGTCTGAAAATAGTGGCAATGCTGAAACATTAACAATTAGCAACCCAACTAGCGGCTGGTACTATATTAGTGCTGAAGGTGCGCCATCTAGCACTGGGGCAAGCTTGGTTGTTAGTGTGAAAAACTAACCACTAAAGTGAATTAACCCTGTATTAAAGCCGGCGCGATATAAGCCGGCTTTTTCTTTTTATTTTAAGCCGCGCTATTTGAAACTAAATAGAAACAATTTCATTTTTCTATTGCTTCCTTTTGTCCTGCATTTATACCAATCAATTAGCCATGTACCTGTATTAATCCAGAATCGCTAAACAGAGATAATAGGTGCAATTGTTATTAGGTCAGGTTAGGTTAATGTTTCAGATGTTAACCTATGACGTCACCTTAGAGATGGATTTTAAAACTCATGATTAAACACTATATTGCTGCAATTTTGCTTGGACTCATGGCGCTGACGGGTTGTAGCTCTCAACCGACAGAAGAGTTACAGGTCATCCGCACCACAATGGTTACCTCTGGCGATCTGTCTGTTATTAATAGTTCTACCAAAGTGTTCGATTGGCATCCAACCATGTTTGCGGTTCATGCAAATGATGAAGTGAATAAGCAAGTGGTGGTTGCACATATGAAAAGTGCCATCTCTAAGGCGATGCTAGCTAAAGGATACCGCCAGGCAACAGCGCATGAAACACCAAATATACTGGTTGGGTTTGGTTTAGCGCTGGAATCAGAGATGAGTGACAAAGAGATTTTAGAGCGTGCCGGCTTAGTACCCGGTTTATCGACTCAAGGTGTAGATGATAAATACGAAAAAGGTTCGGTATTGGTTGCTCTATTTACTCCTCATAATCCGCAACCTATTTGGCGTGTATTAGCGCAAGGTTTTACTGAATTAGATAAAAAACCTGCTGACAGAGAGCAGCGGTTTGAGCAGTTGCTCTCGACCATGTTGAAACCGATTCCTACCGTTTAGCCATTTAGAACATAGTTAATAAAGCGCCCTGTTATACCGTTTGGTATTAGAACAGGGCGTTTTTGTATGCTCACTGCACTGTATTTAATAAGCCACGTTGATTTCGTAAGAGCCAAATTTACGGATATTAATCACGCCGGTATCAAAGATTAAGTACTGTCCCTTAATACCTTTCAATACACCAGAAACTTCAGGGTTCTTATCGAAATTATGCGATGCGATTTTGGTTGGAAATTCGTTTACCGGGAAATGGATCTGCTGGATGGGCTCATCAAGTTGAGTCACTGCAAATTCACCATGTTCCGCTGTTATTTCAGCTAGACGCTCAGTTATCTGTGGGATCAGTGTTTGCGCTTGCGCTTTAAGGTCGAGATCATCAGCATTGCCTTTAAGCATAGTGCGCCAGTTGGTTTTATCAGCGATCATCTCAGCTAATGCGGTTTCAACGAGACCTGAAATTAACCGGGTTTCGACCTTAAAGATCGGTAAGCCTTGGGTTGCGCCTTGATCTATCCAACGGGTTGGCAACTGCGTATGGCGGGTAATACCGACTTTAACACCTGACGTATTAGATAAATAAACATAATGTGGCACAAAACAATTTGCTTCGCCCCAAGAGGGCTCACGACATGTCCCAGCGGCAAAATGGCAGGTTTCGGGTTTCATAATACACATATCGCAACTGGCAAGCTTTTGCATACACACGTAGCAATGGCCTTGCGAATAACTCTTCTTGGTTTTTTTGCCGCAATTACAACAGAGTATTTTGCCTGTGTGTGTCAGGGTTAATTCAGAGCCGATTAGCGGATTTAGATCGAGTAGCTCTTCACCGACAGGTAATTGATATTGCACCTGTTGATTATCATCAAGGTGACTGCGCATTTTTCTAAGTGTTCCAAGCATGACATTACTTTCTTATTAGGTTTTCGAACAGTCTAACAGATTGTTTGCAGCTATTTGGAATGGTTTTATCGATTGCTAGTGAACATAATGCACAGTTAGCCGATGGCGTAATCTAGAGATTCAAGCTAATGGTTTACTTTTTTATGTTGGCTATTTGGACTGATGAACTTAAAGCGTATCCTTTGTCATTTCCTCCTCTGGCACGTTATCTTGGGCTATGAGAACGGCTTAAAGCTGTGATTTAGCTATGACACAAAGAAGGTTTACCGCTAAATGATTATCAGTAATCCAGTTATGCATAACAGTGGTTATCGCTGTTATAGGCTGTCATTCATATTCGAATGACAGCCTACATTTGATGGACTTATGCCGTAAGGTTATCTAACACTACATCATCGCCAATCGCGTGTAGTGCTTCGGTTAACTTATCTTCATGGCTTGCATCTTTAAGGCCGACATTAAACTCTGCTCTAAATAGCGCAATACCGGTATGGCTTGCACTTTCATAACGGGTGCTCATATGCTCTATGTTGATCCCTAGCGCGCTGATTTTATTTGAGATCTCATGCACAAGTCCCGGTCTGTCATAGGCGACTAAAGAGTAACTTAAGTGAGTGACTTTATCGGCGATTTTCTTGGTTTTAGCAAAGGTTAATGCCACACCTTCCAGACTTTCTAAGGTCTCAATGAGCTCATCCCAATGAGCAGAAGGTACCTCAAGTAGTAAGATGGCAGCAAAAATACCATCGATATGACGTAGTTCAGAATCTAACCAATTACCGCCATGATGACTTACTGCATGGGCTATTTGTTCGACTAAACCTTCTCTATCTGTTGCTTGTAGCGTAACTAGATACCTTAACATACTGATATAGCTCCATTAATTAATAAGTTAACCGCTGTAACACTAGTGTCATTTTTGCGTCATATAATGCACCACATTAGAATACGTCACTGTAGTGCTTATTTGGTAACACTACAGTTAGCATAGTCGTTGATACAAGCCCAGTTTATTTTGCTGGCTTTTTAATAATCGAGGTTCTTAATGGAAACTCAGGTATCTCAGCCTGGATCTGCTGCAAAAAACCTATTGATAAACAATGGTACTTCGCGCAGAGCAATCATGGACAAAGCAGCCCAAGTCGGTGTCACCGTAGGTGGTACTATGGTATTTGTGGCCTTGCTACTGATCTTCTTTTATCTGCTTTATGTGGTTAAGCCAATATTTGATAGCGCGGAAGTAACCCCTGTTGCCAGTGCGCAGTACCACGATAGCAAACCAGCATTAATGGTTGGCAGCGATGAACAAAATGAAGTGATGTACCGTGTATCGCAATTGGGTAAAGTGGACTTTTTTGATACACAAACATCGCAACTAATTAGAACTGAACAGATAAATACCCCTGCGGGTTCGCATGTTGTGAGTAGCTCCGCGGCAATGCCGAGTGAGCAGCGTTTCGCACTTGGGTTAAGCAACGGCCAAGTTATTGTTGCTGGTGTCGAGTTTGGAGTGACTTATCCAGATAATAAGCGCCTTATTACGCCTAAGCTGCGTTTTCCTAATGGCAATGTGCCATTGACAGTCGATGCGGATGGACATGCTCTTAATCATTTAGCATTCGATTACAGTAGCGATAAAATGAGCTTTGTTTATCAAGACGATAACAAAGTATGGCGTATCTCTCGTCAAGAAGGCGAAGAGAACATGATGACCGAAGAGGTCGAGTGGGTGTCTTATACCGGTACTATTCCTGATGCTCCAGTGAATGTGCAGCAGCAATTGATGACGCCAGATCAACGCCAATTAATATTGAGCTCGGGTGACAAGCTATTTGTGTATGATATTCGTGACGCAGAAGCAGTTAGCCTTAGACAAGTTTTAGAGCTGGGTCGTGCTAAAGCTAGAGTCACTAACGTTAGTCTTTTGGCTGGCGCAAGCTCATTGCTGGTCAGTTACGACAGCGGATTAGTGCAGCAGTATTTCCAAGTTAATGGTGATCAGGGACGTCAATATCAAGAAATTCGTGATTTTGACAACGATAGCGGTATCACGAGTGTGGCTTCTGAGTTTTATCGTAAAAGCTTTGTCACTATCACTGATGATGGCAATTTAAGCTTGCTTTACACTACCAGCCAGCGTGAATTGTTTTCTGAAAAGTTTGACCTTAAAAACCCCGGTACAGTCGGTTTTAGCCCACGTTCTAACGCTTTGGTTGTTGAAGCAGATGGCAAGCTAAACCTGTTTAGTGTTTCCAATACTCACCCAGAAGTGTCGTGGAGCGCGATGTGGAGTAAGGTGTGGTATGAAGGTTACCCTGAGCCTAAGTATGTATGGCAGTCGACATCGGGCTCTGATGACTTTGAAGCTAAATTAAGCTTAATGCCATTAGCATTTGGCACCATGAAAGCCGCGTTATACGCCATGTTGTTTGCTACACCATTGGCTATCGCTGGCGCGGTCTACACCGCTTATTTCATGTCGCCAAAAGTGCGCGCTATTGTTAAACCTACGATTGAAATTATGGAAGCACTGCCAACCGTTATTCTTGGCTTCTTAGCCGGTCTTTGGTTAGCACCGCTGATAGAAGATAACCTACCCGGGATATTAACCTTACTGATATTGCTGCCTGTGTCGGTATTGTCGAGCGCATTCGCTTGGCACAAATTACCGGCAAAATGGAAACAACGTCTGCCGGATACCTATCAAGAGATCATGCTGATCCCGGTGATACTGTTTATCGGTTGGTTCTCATTCGCGATAAGCCCAAGTCTAGAGTCGGCATTATTCGGCGGTGATACTCGCATGTTCATCACAAACGAACTAGGTATCACTTTCGACCAACGTAATGCCTTGGTCGTTGGTATTGCCATGGGCTTTGCGGTTATTCCGACTATTTTCTCTATCGCAGAAGATGCGGTGTTCTCTGTGCCACGTCACCTCTCAAACGGAAGTTTGGCGCTAGGTGCAACCACATGGCAAACACTAACAAGAGTGGTATTACTAACGGCAAGCCCTGGTATTTTCTCTGCGGTAATGATGGGACTTGGCCGTGCCGTCGGTGAAACCATGATTGTGCTGATGGCTACGGGTAACACCGCGATTATGGAGTGGAGTGTTTTCGAGGGGATGAGAACGCTAGCTGCTAACATCGCAGTTGAGATGCCGGAATCTGCCATTGGTAGTTCCCACTACCGCGTGCTGTTCCTTGCTGCATTTGTACTATTTATCTTTACCTTCTTCTTCAACACGATTGCAGAAGTGGTGAGACAACGTCTACGTGAACGCTATAGCTCACTGTAACCGCTTATTTATATGGATGTTGAGATGATACTGAATATGTTTTTAATCAATAAGAAGTCGCTTGTCGCCGTAAGAGGTTTAGCTAATGGGTAAGTGGTTTAAGTCTGGTTCTCCTTGGATTTGGATGACCAGCGGCGCTGTCAGCGTGTGTCTAATTGCTGTACTTGGATTGCTGTTGCTTATCGCATGGCGTGGTCTAAGTTACTTCTGGCCTGCTGATATTTATCAGTGGGAGATAAAAGACCAAAACAATGTACGCTCTACCATTATCGGTGAAGTCTACGATAGAGAAGAGGTGCCTGTTGAACGCCTGTTATCTGCAGGGCATACCTTTGACTCTGATGTGGGAGAGACGGTCACTCGTTACCTGATTAAAACCGGTAACCGTGAGTTTGTTAGCCTAGATTTTCGCTGGATAATGGAGACAGATATTATTTCGCGCTCTAAGCCCAATGATATTGCGGTGATTGAGCGGAGTAAAAATGGTGACTTTTATGGTTACCCAGTAGGGATCATCGAAGATGGTAGACGCATAACGCCTGATAATATTGAAACCGCTTTCGCTGAACACATCGAACGTGCTGTCGCGCTTAACGATAAAGCGCTGGATATTCAAAAAGGCGATATTGGCACCATAAACTATGAACTTGAGAATCTACGCTTAAAGTCACGTAAATATGAGCTAAATAACGCGCTTACTGAAAGCCGTAAAGCTGAGATTGAAGCACAAAGAGCAAAGCTTGATGCTCAATATCAAATCGTAGAAAAAGAGTTTTTTGCCCTTAAAACTGAAGCTGGTCGCGACTCTGTCATTATTCGAGATATGCGCGGTGAAGAGGTGGTGCTTAAGCTCGACACTATTTTAGATGTCACCTACGCAAACAGACTGGGCTTACTGGGTAAAGTTGGTCACTGGTTTATTGGTATTGGTAAGTTTGTTAGTGATGATCCGCGTGAAGCGAATACCGAAGGTGGCGTGTTTCCTGCTATTTTTGGCACCGTATTTATGGTGATGTTGATGGCAGTGATTGTGACGCCATTTGGTGTTATTGCTGCTATCTATCTGCATGAGTATGCCAAGAAAGGGCCTGTGACTAAGATGATCCGTATCGCGGTGATTAACTTAGCGGGTGTCCCGTCTATTGTTTACGGTGTATTTGGTTTGGGTTTCTTTGTTTATATGTTTGGTGGCTCGATTGACCAACTGTTTTACCCTGAAGCGTTACCTGCACCAACCTTTGGCTCGCCAGGTGTTATCTGGTCGGCATTAACGCTAGCGATTTTGACTCTGCCAGTGGTGATTGTATCGACCGAGGAGGGCTTGAGCCGTATTCCAAGTTCGGTACGTCAAGGTAGCTTGGCACTGGGGGCGACGAAAGCTGAAACCCTATGGCGAATTATTATCCCAATGGCAAGTCCAGCCATTATGACGGGTTTGATTTTAGCGGTAGCGCGAGCGGCGGGTGAGGTTGCGCCTTTGATGCTGGTGGGCGTGGTGAAACTGGCGCCAACACTGCCTATCGACATGAATTTCCCATTTGTGCATTTAGAGCGAAAGTTCATGCACTTAGGTTTCCACATCTATGATGTTGGTTTCCAAAGCCCTAACGTAGAAGCTGCGCGTCCTTTGGTATACGCGACTTCCTTCCTTTTGGTCTCGGTGATTGTGGCGTTAAATTTAACAGCCATTGGTGTCCGAAACCACTTACGCGAAAAATATCGTTCGCTTGAGCATTAATTGACGATTATCCTAAGTGATAGGAAACAACATGATTTCAATAGATCAATCGGTAATGAAGACTGACATGCTAGACCTAGAAAACTTAAGCAAAGAAGATACGGCATTAGAGATCCGTGACTTAAACCTTAAATATGGTGATAAACAGGCGCTATTTGATGTGTCTATGCATATCCCTAAGAAAAAGGTCACCGCCTTTATTGGCCCAAGTGGTTGTGGTAAATCAACGCTTCTGCGTTGTATAAACCGCATGAACGACTTGGTTGATAACTGCCATACCAGCGGTGAAATTTTGCTGCATGGTCAGAATATCTACGACAAAAAAGTCGATGTAGCAGCGCTGCGCCGTAATGTCGGCATGGTATTTCAGCGACCAAACCCGTTCCCTAAATCAATTTATGAAAATGTGGTTTATGGTTTGCGCCTGCAAGGTGTAAATAATCGTCGCGACTTAGATGATGCTGCTGAGCGTTCACTACGTGGTGCGGCGATTTGGGATGAAGTAAAAGACAGACTTCATGACAATGCATTCGGGTTATCTGGTGGTCAGCAGCAGCGTTTGGTGATTGCGCGAGCGATTGCAATTGAACCTGAAGTGTTACTGCTCGATGAACCGACATCGGCACTTGATCCTATCTCTACATTAACCATTGAAGAGTTGATCACTGAACTTAAATCTAAGTACACCGTGGTTATCGTGACCCATAACATGCAGCAGGCTGCGAGGGTGTCGGATCAAACTGCCTTTATGTACATGGGCGAGCTAGTTGAGTATGCCGATACCAACACCATCTTTACTACGCCACGTAAGAAAAAGACCGAAGATTACATTACTGGTCGTTACGGATAAATTGAACTGATAGAGGTTTATTGCAATGGAAAACATGAACTTAAATAAACATATCTCTGGTCAGTTTAATGCTGAATTAGATGATATTCGCAACCGTGTATTAACCATGGGCGGCTTGGTTGAGCGTCAACTTGAGCAATCGCTTGATGCGTTAGCTGCACTTGATTCTGAATTGGCGCAAAAAGTGATTGAGGGCGACCATAAAGTCAATGGTATGGAAGTGGCGATTGATGAAGAGTGCACCCGCATTATTGCTAAGCGTCAACCTGCAGCTAGTGATTTACGTTTAGTATTGGCTATCTCTAAAACCATTACCGACTTAGAACGTATTGGCGATGCCTGTGTGAAGATTGCCAAAGCGGCAATGGATAAGCGTTCTAAAAATCAACAGCCACTATTGGTGAGTATTGAGAATATGGGACGTCATGCTACACGCACCTTGCACTCAACACTTGATGCACTTGCCCGCATGGACGCAGATGTGGCGCTTGAGCTGCATAAAGAAGATATTAAATTGGATAAAGAGTATGAAGGCATTATTCGTCAATTGATGACCTATATGATGGCCGATCCGCGCTCTATCCCGGAAGTATTAGACGTACTTTGGGCGGCACGTGCAGTTGAGCGAGTGGGTGACCGCTGCCAGAACATTTGCGAATACATTATCTATTACGTTAAAGGTAAAGATGTACGCCATATCTCTTATGAAGAGATGGAAAAAGACCTCAATTTTTAATCTTGGTGTTTTGTTGTCCAGATAGCATCTGACACCAACGAGCAAAATTTGAGATCAGCGCCACAGATTGATTGTTGGTGCTGATTTTTTAGCCTTAAAAACAGCATTTTGCTGTTTTTTTCGTATTTGAGATCTGGACGAAAACCTCAACTCAGGAAATAATATATTATCGTTGATGAATTTTGTGACCGTGAATCATCAAAGACAAATTCTATTAAATAGCTGGATCAGGCCGCCTAGGCAGATTGGGGGTTGAGCTATTCAATGCAATTTGGAATATGTAAGTTGCCCAATACCTAAACTCACACAGTTGCAGGCTATTGGTTTCATAAGCATTACTTTGGTGAGTACAACTCACGGGCCTAACCACAAAATGATAATCCCGCCAGTGTATTCTTATATTAATCTATAAGCTTCTTATCTCTGGTAGGCCACGTATGTGCCGAGATAGATAGAGGCGCGTACTTCATTAACTGCGGTAACTGTATGTCGATTAAATCGAGTATTAATCCACCTGTTTTTTTCTCTTCTGTTTTTCTTATTACTGTTATGGTGTTGTTTGGTGCAATTTGGCCAACACAAGCCCAAGAAGTGTTCTCTATTACTAAATCCTGGTTTGAGCTGAAGGCCGGTTGGCTTTATATCTTAGGCGTAGCGATTTTTCTAATTTTTGTTATTTTCGTTATGGTGTCGCGTTTTGGTGACATTAAACTCGGCCCAGATCACTCTGAGCCGGATTATAGTTATAAAAGCTGGATTGCAATGCTGTTCTCTGCGGGAATGGGGATTGGTTTGATGTTCTTTGGTGTTGCAGAGCCGGTAATGCATTACCTTGCGCCACCTGATGCCACTCCAGAGACCATTCAAGCGGCTAAAGATGCAATGAAGATTACTTTCTTCCATTGGGGCATACACGCTTGGGCTATCTACGCGGTAGTTGCATTAAGCTTGGCGTACTTCTCTTATCGTCACAAGCTGCCACTGTTACCACGCAGCGCGCTTTATCCGTTAATTGGTGAGCGTATATATGGCCCAATCGGTCATGCGGTAGATACCTTCGCGGTATTAGGCACCATGTTTGGTGTCGCAACGTCTCTTGGTTTTGGTGTACTGCAAGTTAACTCAGGTCTTAATTACTTGTTAGGTGTGCCAGTCAATACATACGTGCAAGTTGGTTTGATTGTGGGTATTTCGATTATCGCGACCCTGTCGGTATTCTCTGGGTTAGATAAAGGGGTTAAACGCTTAAGTGAGCTTAACTTAGGCCTCGCAGTGCTGCTGTTGATTGTCATCATGATATTCGGCCCAACAGTTGAATTGTTGCAGTCGTTTGTACAGAACACTGGTGGTTACCTAAGCGATATTGTGGGTAAGACATTCAACCTCTACGCCTATGAGCAAAAGAACGATTGGATCGGCGGTTGGACCCTGCTTTATTGGGGCTGGTGGATCTCATGGTCACCATTTGTTGGTACCTTTATTGCGCGTGTTTCACGTGGTCGAACTATTCGTGAATTCTTAATCGGTGTGTTATTTGTGCCGTCGGCTTTCACTTTCTTGTGGATGACTGTATTTGGTAATACAGCGATTGACGCCATTATGAACCAAGGTGCGACTTATCTTGCTGATGCGGTGTCTTCAGATGTATCAGTGGCGCTGTTTGTGTTTTTTGAGCATATGCCATTCTCTACATTACTGTCGACTATCGCTCTGTGCTTAGTGGTGACGTTCTTTGTCACATCATCAGATTCTGGCTCATTGGTTATTGATAACTTAACCTCTGGTGGCGATCATAATGCGCCTGTATGGCAACGTATATTCTGGGCTCTGCTGCAAGGTGTTGTAGCATCAGTGCTATTGCTAGCAGGTGGTTTACAAGCACTGCAAACGGCTGCCGTCGCTAGCGCCTTACCGTTCTTGATTGTCATGTTACTGATGTGCTTTGGACTGTTTAAAGCGCTGCAAGATGATTGGTTGAAAATCAATAGTGTGCAGTCACATAACACCAGTGTGCAGTTCACTAAAACCAATGTCAGCTGGGAAGATCATATTGATGTTTTAGTGTCGCATCCAAGTGAAGATGAAGCGCTCGGCTTTTTAGAAAAAGTCGCCAAACCTGCACTGAATAAAGCCTGTGAAGCCTTTAACAGTAAAGGTGTCTCGGCGGAGCTGTTGAATTTCGAGAACCGAATTCGATTCGTTATTGCCAATGAAGAGCATAATGACTTTGTTTATGGCTTGCGGATCCGTGCATTTAGTATTACTAACCCGGTTGAAAGTGAGGTTGCTGACGTTGCAGAGGGTGGGTCGGAGTACTACCGCGTAGAAGTGTTCTTAGAGCACGGCGGACAACACTACGATGTCATGGGCTTTACTCAGGAGCAGGTGTTGGCAGATGTGGTGACTCAGTACGAAAAGTACTTACACTATCTGCATCTATCGAGCTCTGAATATATGGGCGACGAGGCCAAGTAACGTGAATATATATCCCCTCAACACCATGGTGTTGAGGGGATTGTTTGACTTTAAGTAGTCAATGTCATCACGTTAACCATACAGCCGAAGAAGCTAGCTTTAGAAGCTTGGGTATAGAAGAGGTTCAGTGTTAGAATTGAGCCAATCAGTGTTAATTCAAGATGAGATAAAGTGAATGCCTGCACCAGGACAAAGCAAGTTAGATAAAGTACTGGCCGAAGCTCGAGAGTATAAGGCTAAACGTGAAACCGGTTACCGAGAGCAAGCGCTTAAGCTTTATCCTTGGGTTTGTGGTCGTTGTACTCGCGAGTTTAACAATGCCAACTTACGAGAGTTGACGGTGCATCATCGTGATCATAATCATGATAACAACCCATCAGACGGCTCGAACTGGGAATTGTTATGTCTGTACTGCCATGACAACGAACATTCGAAATTTGAAGAGTTGATCCAGTATGGCGCAACCACTGAAACCAAAGTGGATGCGGCAACCTATAATCCGTTTGCTGACTTGAAAAGCATGCTTAAGAAATAATACCAATTGCATTAAGTATTTGGCCAGTTCAGAGCCCCTCAGCCTTTTCAACTCAAATCGTATTGGTAAAGAAATGGTTATTCCCTTTTAAGCCAATGCAAAGCAGAAGTGGAAAGACTGAGGGGCTCACGTAGTGCGGCTGAGGTTAAACAAATTGGCAAAACACTTTATGCTTCGCTATGAGATTTGGATATACGACTAAAT
>NZ_JBFRMK010000277.1:0-3450 GCF_041470405.1 Shewanella sp. 10N.286.45.A1 | reverse complement strand
CTTAACTGATCGGCATTACTCAAATGAGGCCTTTTTCTAAATAGATTTAAACTTAAAGACGGATACCGGCTTTAGCTAAATCTTTTGCAATCACACTGCGAGGAAGTGCAACATAACCGTCTTTCTCTACAATTTGCTGTCCTTGCATTGACAGTACGTAACGGATGAACTCACGGTCCATTGGTGCAAGGTCTTTGTTCGGATGCTTATTCACATACACATATAGGTAACGTGAAAGTGGGTACTTACCACTTGCAGCATTTTCAGCTGATGCAGCGATGTAGTTAGTGCCTTTCTTAGATACTGCTACCGCTTTAACACCCGCCGTTTTGTAACCAATACCTGAGTAACCAATCGCGTTAAGTGACTGAGATACTGACTGTACCACTGAAGCTGAACCAGGCTGTTCATTGACGTTAGCTTTGAAGTCACCCTTACAAAGTGCTTTCTTTTTAAAGTAACCGTAAGTACCAGATACTGAGTTACGACCATATAACTGCACATCACGGCCAGTCCAGCTACCCGTTAGGCCAACATCACCCCAACGTTTAATATCATCGCCACCACACTTATTTGTAGAAGAGAAGATACCGTCGATCTGCTCCATGCTCATGCCTTTGATAGGGTTATCTTTGTGCACGAATACGGCTAGCGCATCAATCGCAACACGGATAGCCGTTGGCTGGTAGCCGTAATGTTTTTCAAAAGCTTCAACTTCATTTGGCTTCATCTTGCGGCTCATTGGGCCGAACTGTGAAGTACCTTCAGTCAATGCTGGTGGCGCTGTAGATGAACCAGCGGCTTGAATTTGAATATTTACGTTAGGGTATAGTTGTTTAAAATCTTCAGCCCAAAGCGTCATCATGTTAGCCAAAGTATCTGAACCAACAGAAGATAAGTTACCAGACACACCACTTGTTTTTTCATAAGTAGGTAAAGACTGATCGATTGCCGCCATTGATGCTGCAGAAAATACAGTTGCTGCAGTTAAGCTTACTGCGCCAACAAGTTGTTTCAATTTCATTCTTTGCTCCAGTGTTTAAATATCTTGGTTTCTTAAAACGCTGTCAGTATTAACTTCTATGATGACAAGTCTATTACTACAAAGTGACACTTCGATGACAGAACTACGCTATTTGAAAAATTTATGTCGTTTAAATGAAAAAACAGGCTAAGCGCCTGTTTTTTTTTGTCATCTATTTTTAGTCAAAACGTCACTCAGCAAATTTTTCCGTCTCAGGCTGCGAATATTCAATTAAATTAGGCGGAATAACAAAACTAAATGTACTGCCCTTACCTAACTGACTCGATACCATCAACTCGCTTTGGTGATGATTGAGTGCATGTTTAGTAATCGCAAGCCCAAGCCCTGTGCCACCGCTTTGTCTTGAACGTGCACTATCGACACGATAGAAACGCTCTGTTAAACGGCTAATATGTTGCGGCGCAATACCTTCGCCACTATCTCTGACACTAAACTCGCCACCAGAGGCCATTTTGCGCCAGCTAATATCGATGCTGCCACCTGGTTCAGTATATCGAATCGCGTTAGAGATAAGGTTTGTGCAAGCGCTTCTAAGCTGAACTTCATTACCATACATATCAAGCCCAGGTTCGCTGTATAAGGTAATATCATACTGCTCCTGCGCTAATGCCAGCGCCTCATCGCGTAATATGTCCATCATCTGCGACATATTCACTTTGACTTCAAGATCGACATCACCCGAGTCCTCAATTCTTGATAACGCCAACAACTGCTCAACCATAGAGCGCATGCGCGAGGTTTGCTGTTGCATTTGGTCGAGCGCTCTCACATTAGGCGAACCCGGCTCCTCCATCGACTGCATCATCTCCAAGTATCCTTGAAGTACCGTTAACGGGGTCTTTAGTTCATGGGATACATTGGCAACAAACTCTTTGCGCATCCCTTCTAACTGACGCACACGGGTAATATCCCGTGCAATCAGCAGCAACTGACCTGAGCCGTAGCCCATGATGCGGATCTCAAGCAAACGTCCCTCAGATAAGGGCGCGGCTAGTTCCAATGGCTCATGATATTCAGCTTGCTTTAAGTAATTTGAAAAATCAGGATGACGAATTAAGTTATCGATCCGCTGGCCATTATCCTGCGGCCAAACGAAACCTAGTAGCAGCTGCGCTAACTTATTACACCAAAGAATATTATGTTCAGAATCGAGCACCACGGCGGCGTCGGGTAACGCTTCAGCACCTTGTCTGAAACGCCCTAATAGGAATGCTAATTGAGAAACACGCTTACGATTCTTACCCTGCAAGCGATAGATACCGTTGAACACCCCTTCCCAACTGCCACTGCCATTTGGCGGTGTTAAGCGACGGTCATGCCACAACCAATAATTAAGCCGAGATAACTGACGGTAGTGCCACAGCAATAAACAGATACAACCGAGTAAAAGTATCCAAAAGACTTCACCAACTAGTAAACCCACCACAAGACAAAGTAGCAGATAGATCACCAGTCGAGAAATTAGACGATACCCAGAATATGAATCAAACATAGACCGACCATATGGAGGAACTGAGCACAAGATAGCGTAAAAGCCACCTTGTGCCTATGAGATGTTTAACTAAAGTCTCGTCGAGAAACGATAGCCTGCGCCACGAACGGTTTGGATCAGGCGGTCATGACCGGACAGAGTCACCGCTTTACGTAAACGTCTGATATGTACGTCAACAGTCCTATCTTCCACATAAACGTTAGTCCCCCAAACATTATCGAGAAGTTGCTCTCGACTATACACGCGCTCTGGGTGTGTCATGAAAAAGTGTAATAACCGAAACTCAGTCGGCCCCATATCTAACACCTGCTCACCGACGGTTACACGATGACTGACAGGGTCTAGTTGCAACCCTTGCACATCGATGGGGTCTTCAAGGCAAGTTGGCGCAGCTCGGCGCATAACCGCCTTAATACGTGCGACCAGCTCTTTAGGGGAAAACGGTTTAGTAATAAAGTCATCGGCGCCAACTTCAAGCCCTCTGACTTTATCTTCCTCTTCGCCGCGAGCGGTTAACATAATAATAGGGATGTGACGTGTGAACTCATCTTGGCGTAATCGCTTAGCTAATTGAATGCCACTTCCGCCAGGGAACATCCAATCGAGTAACACTAGATCAGGATAAGGCTCGGTTAACATATCAAGTGCTGAGTCGTAGTCTTCAGCCGCGGTGGTGGTAAAACCATGTTGCTCTAGTACGAAAGTTAGCATCTCGCGGATCGCTAACTCATCTTCAACTATCAATATCCTTGCTGTCATAATCGATCTTCTGTCAGTGAATTTCTACGAGTCTATTATTGGTCAGTTTTATTACATTAATATTAAACGAAGTACTATTTTGACATAATAAACAGAATTATTGTCATAAAGCAGAACTAGTTGCTTTCACTTTACACCAATCAGTATAAGAAGT
>NZ_JBFRMK010000276.1:0-18105 GCF_041470405.1 Shewanella sp. 10N.286.45.A1 | reverse complement strand
ATTTAGTCGTATATCCAAATCTCATAGCGAAGCATAAAGTGTTTTGCCAATTTGTTTAACCTCAGCCGCACTACGTGAGCCCCTCAGTCTTTCCACTTCTGCTTTGCATTGGCTTAAAAGGGAATAACCATTTCTTTACCAATGCGTTTTGAATTGAAAAGATTGAGGGCTCTGAAAGGGTCAAATACTTAATGCAATTGCTATTAAAGGTCAAAGCTGTAGTAGATATCTAAAGATTGCTCAATGGTACCCGATACCGTCTCTAGATAAAGTTGTGACAACAGATAATAACGCACAGTCATTTCATATCCGGGGTTAAACACCCCAATACCGTATTTCACCATTAGGTCTTCACCAATAAATCCGCTAATAGCGAATCTACCATCATCGTTTGCATCGAGTTGTACATTTGAAAAGCCTATTTTTTCGATGATCCCTGTAGCTGTATTACCGATATTACCTATGGCTCCGCCGCCAATTTGGTTACTGAGTGTTAATGCTGCTCCCATCATTAAGCCGCTGTTTTGGTCGACGTCATTGCTATTTAACCCTGTACCCCTAACAATATAATTTAAAATTTCTGCCTGCTCTTTTGCTGGGTTTGAATAAAGGTTAACAATAGGTTTCATCGGTGTGCCGCTAATGCGCACACCTGCAATCACATCTTCCTCTTTAATTTCGCGAGCCGCTTCTATATTTAAATTTGGAACATCAATAGGACCAATAAACTGCATTTCACCGGCTTTGATTTTTAAGGTTTGCCCCATAAATTTATATGTACCATCGATCACCTTAATTTCGCCAAAGAGGAGTGGAGGCCTAAATGGGCTCTGCTTTAATTCTAGCTTTCCTAACAATTTGCCATTAAGTCCCATACCATCAACTTTTAAGTCGTCACCAATGTTCAAATTGACTTCTGCAGATACGGCTAAAGGTGTGGCTTTCGACGTTTGTGTTGCGAGACTGTCTTTAAACACGACGTCTTTAGACACAGCAACGCCACCTTCTGGCAACTGGACAATCGTAATGTGGCCACTTGGCACGTTAATATCGCCTTTTACATCAACGGAATGATCGGTAAAACTAAGATTGAGATCTGTTCCAACACTCAGAATTGCAAGCGGCGGCTGAATGACGGAGAGGTCTTTGCCTTTGATATCGAAATTGCCTTTTAACTGTTTATTTAACCAATCCAGTTGCCCGTCGATATACGCAAGCCCTTTGCCCATTTTGAGCTCACCATCTATTTGGGCTTGTTTACCGGCGAAGGTTAGATTCAATTCTACATCTTCAATAAGTGTTGGGTTTGCCGTTGCTAGAATCGAACCATCTCTTAGAGTGATGTCGCCGGAAGCGTGAGGATCGGCCAGCGTACCGCTCAAATTAAGATTACTAGAAACGATACCCTCTAGTGTTTCTAGTTCAGGTAGTAGCTGAGCGAGTGCTTGTAAGTTTATTTGATGCAGGGCGAGCTTGCCGTCAATGGTTCTATCGGGGGTGACACTAACAGTAAGGTTTGCATCCAAACTGGCTATCTTATGTGATTCTAGCGCGATAGTTGTTTTAAGAAACTGTTCATTTAATAGGCTTTGTATATTAAAGGATTTATATCCGACACTGACCTTATTACTATTGGTTGTTTTAAAGTCGATATTTCCAGGCTGTAGGTCCAGTTCGAACCGACCTGTAGGTTTACCTTGTTCAAACCATTTAAATTCTGATGCTAGAGTGGAGGGCGCTTGCCAGTTAATACTTTCTGGTAGCCATGGTGAAATTAAAACACCAAGATCACCAGCATATTGCATTTTTGCCTGACCACTCAAACCGACATCTATCGGTTCTTCAGCACATAGTTTTCCGCTGATATGGGACAAACAAAACGGCGTAATTTGACCTCTATTTTTTGAAAAATCGTACTGGGCACTCATTGCTTTTTCGAGGCTAACCTCCCCAAGCTTAGAATGCAGGCTTAGTTGATCTATTTGCGCACTGCCTGTGTTTTTACTGTCATCAAACTGGCTATCGATGGTCGTTGTTAACCCAAGTTCCCCGAGGGTTTCTATAGTTAAGGATTGCTGATTTAAGTCACCATTACTTTGTATTTTGATACTGTCTATAAATATAGAATCGTAATTGAACTGTTCTGAGCTTAACTGTGCTGAGTACGACTGATTATCGAGCGGGCTATATCGACCTTTTAAATTTAGTTTTTCTAGGGATAATTGATTAAATTTAAGGTCGTTAGCTAGAAGAGATACACCGATATTGGGTTGCTCTGACTCACCTGTGACGGTAATGTCGCTTTCAATTGTTCCTTGAGCATCTTGGTGCCATAAGCTTAAATCGGGTACGGTCAAATCACCGGTTAATGCCCAGCGCTTATCTACCTCACCTTCAATGTACAAAGCACTTTTCAAAGCATGAATAATCAGTCCCGTCGAACTTAAATACCAATTGTGGTTAAGTGTTAAATTACCATCGATTGTCAGTGGGTAGGTTTCTATATCGCCGTCGATTTTTGCATCTGATATGCCTACAGACCATAGTGTATTTGCTAACGAGAATTTCCCGTTACTGCTAAACTGGCCATTAATACTACTCTTAGGTAAAGGCTGTTCTAAATCGAGTTGTAGTTGGCTAATATCGAGTTTTTCAGTGACAACATTAGTATTCCATATAAACGTATCACCGTAAGTTAGTTTCCCGTCGATTGAAACATTACCCATCTCACTCTCAACCTTTAGTTCACTGAAATCAAGTGAGGCTGCTTGGTGAGTAAATAAGCTGTTTACCTTAATTAGTGGGTGGTAATCGGACTTGAAATGCGTTTGCAGGTCGATTTGTTGTAGCTCAAGATCACCATGAGTTTTAAGTTTAAGCTTAGTCGCGATATATTCGGGCTTTGTTAGCGGCCACTGAAGTTTGTTGGACTGTAGTGCGATCGAATAGGGGATTTTAGGGTTAGCTAGAGCAATACTTGAAGATAACTCAAATTCAAACTGTCCGTGACCTTCTATTTCACTCTTAAGCTCTCTAAAGCCCTGCTTTACAGATACATTGAGTTGCTGACCTTTTAGGCCTGGAACTTCATCAACGTGATCAAGATTAATATCCAATTCAAAATCCATTGGGTAATCATCTGAAAGAGACATATGCCCATCTAATTTGACCGAACCATAGCTGTGAGATACTGATAATTCATCGATATTGATCAGAAAAGTTTGATAGCTTCCACTAAGGGCAATAGTGTTAAAATGATCTTCTCTTGGCCCTAGAATTAAATCTCCGTTGTTGACCTCAAGTGATTCAACATAGACAGGTATAGGCATAAATACTTCAGGTAAATGAGCCATGGCCCACTTATTAGCATCATCAGTTATTGCATTGACGCCACTTGCTTGATTTATGGCTTCACTTGTAGAGGCCGGCTTAGCGGGTTTTTCTTCAATCACCATAGTAGCGTCTGCATTATTCTCATCGCTGCTACCGAGTGGAATAGATACTAATAAATCTTTCGCATAAATCGATTGAACTCTAATACCAGTACTTTGCCATTCAGCACTTAAATTAAGTTGCGCTGCGTTAAAGTCCATATCATTGACGCGCACAGTCACTTGGCTCAATGCACCTATAGCAAGCTTAATACCAAACGGTAAGACAATTTCTTGATTCTCTTCAATCTCATTGACGATAGTATCGATAGGTTGACTGATATCTGTGAGCAAATTGTCTTCATTGTCATTGTCGGTTGCAATTGCTGCATCATTTGTAGCCACTTCAATAGCGGTTGGCTCACCAAGCAAGTCAGTATCTATTTCAACATTAACTTTAGTTGCACTTAACTCATTTACGCATAACTGCTTTTGGATTAAGCACATAGGGTTCCAATCTAAGACTAACCCAGTGGTTTCAACTTTAACCCCTGGCATTTGCCAGTTTCCGACGTCTAATTGTAGGCGGTTATTTATTTTTCCAGATACATAACTGATGTCGAGATCAGGTACAAAAAGATCAGCTATTTTTACTGCGAAATGAGAACCAAAGTTAGTCCCTATAATAATGGCTAAGCTGATTAACAAACCTAGAGGAATATAGAAAAGTGTTCGGCAAAGGCGCTTAAACCAACGCCAAATGATTGCTCTTGCTTGGTGAGCTCTGGAACTAGATTGCGGAGCTTTATCTGAATCCGGTGTTTTTACTGTCACAGTTCAGCCCCCATCGTGATATGGATACGCCAAGGTCTACTAATGGTATCGGTTTCCTTTAAGCCTACACCCACATCAAATTTCACTGGGCCTATTGGAGATATCCAATGGATGCCGGCACCGACAGAGGTAATGGCTTCTATCTGATTAACATCAAAGGCGTTACCCGCATCAATAAAGGTGGCTACTCGCCAAGTGGGGGTGACGTAATACTGATACTCGATGCTACCTACCATCAAATAACGTCCACCGACAACTTCTCTGACTATTTCGCCTTCATCATTTATAGAATCTATAGATGGGCCGAGTTCGTTATAACTGTAGCCACGAATACTTTGGTCACCACCTGCAAAATAGCGTAATGAGGGCGGGATCTGCGCTAAATTGCTTTCATTGGTAATATTTGCGGCGAGATCTAGGCGCGATACTATACGGTGGTTTTCGAAAAACCGCTGGATCCACTTAAATTTTGCCTGCAGGCGAGCTAATCGTACTTCTGAGCCTAAACTTGGGTCCGCATATTCCAAGCTGTAATATTGTAAAAAGCCTGATTTGGGATCGAGTGAATTATCACCGCGAGACGTTTTAGACACATTTGCCCCGAATAGTACAAAGAAGGGATCGTAATCGACACCAGATTGAGTGTAACTCTCACGCATCACTTCGGCAGAGTAATTGAGGACCCATTGATGACCGAGACGTTGCTGACGGATAACCGCAAAAAGTAATTTAGATGATTCTAATTGCCCTGTATTCTTAAATTGTCTGTCGTCTTCATTGTAAACTTGAGTTACACCATACTTGTCTCGTAACATGCCAACCCGCAATTTAAGCTGGTCATCGAGAGGGTGAGTTAATGGAATGGTGTAGGCGGTCAAAAATTTTGGTCTATCAGGCGCCCATTCTGCTGAAGTTTCTTGAGAATGACCATAACTATTTATTTGTGGTGTACGCCAAGTCACTCTAACTCGGGGCTCGATATTGTTATCGACGGTACTACCGACATCCACACCTAAGCCAAGCTCAATTGAGTGATCGGGTTTCGGGCTTAGATCGACCCTAACGGGGACAAGTACCCCTTCAACTTGCTCAACTAAAGGTAATACTTTGATATTTGAAAAGTAGCCTGTATCGAGTAGTTGTCTATTCAATTGCCCCAAATTGCCAGTACTATAGGGAGCATCGAGTTCGAATGGGATCAGTTTCTCTAAAATTTCGGGCTGTAGTGTGTGACCAGTAAAGGTAACTTCACCTATATGGTAGCGCTTGCCAGAATCATAATGCAGCGCTATTTTTGCGCTATTATAGTCCCTATCAACCTCTATCTCGGCCTTATCAAATTTGCCATCAAAATAACCTCGAGCTAATGATAATGCCAGTAACTGAGCTTTTAATTCTTCATATACGCCATGATTAAGCCTGTCTCCTGGCCGAATAGTCAATTGGGATAGCCATTGTTCGAACAATTGATCATTACGCATCTCACCAATGACTTGAATATCAACCCAGCGGACTGTTGTTGGCTCTCCAGGAGTGATGTGATAGCTAAGTTGCCAAAGGCCTTTATCGTTGCGGTTAAACTCTTGTTCTATCTTGCTATTGTAATACCCCATAGAGTGTAAAGCAGCATTGATATTATCTTCAGCATTAAAAATAAAGGCGCGGCGTTGTACATCTGACTTAGGTAATGTCCCCAGATGCGCTTTTACATTGCGTTCAAGGCTACCTGTTACGCCTTCTACCTTCAGTGTTAACAGGTCATTTGCGAAGACAGCAAAAGGACTCAGTAGAAAACCGAACAATAATATCAGTATGCTGGTTGTTCGAATCAAACTTATCAAAAATATCAGACTCTTATTATTAACTTTAGTTTTATGAAGCTATTGTCACTAGAATCGCCAAATCAAGCAAGTTGCTGATTGTAATTATGGTCGAAAATAGTTACAAAGAGAGCAAATAAATGAAAAAGGTTACCGTTTGTGAATTATTCTCCAATCGTAGTGAGTTGTTTATTGGCATTAACCATTGTAACGCCCGCGGCTTTTGCAACCGAAAAGCCATTTTCTATCGCAATTCATGGCGGTGCAGGTACCATTTCCAAAGCAAAATTGACCGATGAGCAGCAAAAGGCCTATCGCAGTAAGCTACAAGAAGCCATTGATGCTGGTTATAAAGTGCTTAGTGAGGGCGGTGACAGCTTAGAAGCTGTCAAGGTGTCTATTAATATTCTTGAAGATAGCCCGTTGTTTAATGCGGGCTTAGGTGCTGTTTACACCTATGATGGTGCCCATGAGATGGATTCATCTATTATGGATGGTAAAACCATGAACGCGGGTGCTGTTGCTGGGGTTAGGCATATTAAAAACCCAATCAATTTAGCTCAAACCGTAATGGAGAAGTCTCCACATGTAATGCTTTCAGGCCAAGGTGCTGAAGAGTTTGCCC
Source organism: Shewanella sp. 10N.286.45.A1 (assembly GCF_041470405.1). Lineage (NCBI taxonomy): Bacteria > Pseudomonadati > Pseudomonadota > Gammaproteobacteria > Alteromonadales > Shewanellaceae > Shewanella > Shewanella sp. 10N.286.45.A1. The sequence goes on along the minus strand of NZ_JBFRMK010000276.1, from coordinate 11,455 downwards.
TAACACAAGGGTATAATTTGGTACCCGTTAGCCATTTCGATACCGAAAACCGTTATAAACAGCTGCAAAGTGCTAAAGATAAAATTAACAAGGCTGAATCAAATAAAGCCTATCAGGCAAGCACTGGGCATAACTATAAGCAAAGTGCTTTAGATTATATGGAGTTCGATTACAAATTTGGCACTGTCGGCGCCGTCGCGCTCGATCAAAACGGTAACCTCGCGGCTGGTACTTCAACCGGTGGCATGACGGCTAAACGCTTTGGTCGTATTGGTGATTCACCAGTAATTGGCGCTGGCACTTACGCCGAAAATGGAGTTTGTGCAGTATCGGCAACAGGCCACGGAGAGTATTTTATCCGTTATCACGTGGCAGGTGATATTTGTGCCAAAGTTAAATATCAAAAGAAATCAATCATTCAAGCGGCAGATGAAGTGATTAACCAGCGGCTAATCACTGCTGGTGGCACAGGAGGAGTGATCGCCATAGACCAGCGTGGCAACATTGCGACACCGTTTAATACTGAAGGTATGTATCGTGCTACTCGTAAGAATGGTGAGGAAGCGCAAGTGATGATTTGGTCTGATCTATAGTCTTGTTAATGTGTACCAAGCTTAATCAGCGAGCTTTGGTGCACATTTTCAATTACACTTATAGACATATTCATTGTTATAACTAGCCGTTTTATGTCTCCTAAGCCCGATCGCGTTACCGCGATGAAAAATATTATTAAGCAAGTTAAACAGGAGCTCCCCCTTAAAGACCCGCAACACTTTGTATGTGGACCTGAGGGAGCCTGTATTGGCTGCCCTAAAAAACTGTTAGAGATTGTAGACAGTGAATTGAGTTATTGGGAGAGTGCAATAGATAATGGTGATGTGCCTCAATTAGGTGATATTAGTCGTTTTGCAAAACTGTGCACAAATGTCAGACGTGGACTGGTACGAAACAACGTTTTGGATAAATATCAGAGCACTAAACAGTAGTGTTTAGGCATTGAGTCACAGCAAGCATTAAATGGCAGCAGAATAATTGTCGAACAGTAACACTTCTGAATCAAAGGCAATCGATGCATATTTATAGAGTAATGATATGTTTAATCGTGATATTGGGCTATTTGAGCAACACAGCCTTAGGAGCTAACCAATCGATTAGCTCTCTCGATAACATGGTGAGCCGAGTTATCGAGAGAATATCGCAACTGCCATTGTGTTAACCGATGCTAATTTAATCACATTAGGAGTGGTCAATTTTGATCCTAGCTCGGTTATCGATTTTGGCGATTTAGATGCAGGGTCTCAAAGCTCGCTGGAACGGCGTCGAGAACTAAAAACCTATTCTTTACCGTGGAGCTCCGACTGGGCTGATGTGACTGCTCATTGGCAAACTGCCACTTATCTTAAATTATCTTATGTTGGTTCGAGTCAAACTGTCGATTTCGCTCAACCCGCTGAGCAATTGGACTTTTTTTCTGAGAACAGCTACCTGTTTCAAGCTGAGCAACGTTGGCAATACCCGCTAAGCGAGCACTGGCAAGTTCAGCTTGGGGTTGGTGCCCAAGCCATTTGGTACGAAAATGACTTTAAATATCGAAGTGTGCTGCAGCAATTGGCACCTGTATTTGATGATGGCTTACTAAATACCTCTTATGGTGCGTTAATGATTGATCCATCAATCGAGTTTAGATACGACAGTCACTTTTATGGTCATCGGTGGCAGTTCATCAGTAGTTATCGATATGCTATAGGACACACTCTATTAACTGACTCTGAACCGCAAAATGTTACAGCAAAAGTCGGTCGTTTCAATAACACTTTACTCTTCCATTATCAGCTTCCACAACTGGGTATGAATGATAACGAATTGCGCTTTATGTTTAAGAGAATTGATTTATCTGGTGATGCGGTAGAGCCTTTAGCTACCGACCACTATTACGAAGTTGGCGCAGGTTGGGTGATTGACACACCTTGGTTAAATTCATGGGTAGATAACTTAGGTATTGGCGTTACGGTTAATGTCGGTAGTGTACTTAGTGGCGGCAGCATTCTTTTGTTATTTAATGAGGATATTTAATCCTTTTAGGACGAGAATCCATTTTTTAAAGTTCAACCACCATCGCTAATAGCAACATTTAGAATCCTATTAATTTTTCAGATTCGAGTCACTCGTTTAAGGCTATCGTTTTTATCCACTCCCCAGCTGCCAAATATTAGCTAAACTAAAATTGAGGCAATTAATTAGGGGAATGTAATGGATTCAATACATGTAAAAGAGCATATGGATCGTCAACCAGTGATGCTAAAGCCTTCAATGTCTTTAGCGACTGCAGTTGAAAATCTATTAACTCATAAAAAATTAGGAGCGCCAGTTGTTGATCATGACGGCAAGCTAGTGGGCTTTTTATCACAACAAGATTGTTTGGCTGTTATGCTAAAAAGTAGTTATCACTGTGACCTAACTGCGATTGTTAAAGATTGTATGCGCACCGACGTATTATCAGTAGAGCCAAATACCAGTGTGTTAGCCTTAGCTGAGCAGATGCTAGGCCCAAAACCTAAGGTTTATCCTGTAGTAGATGGCGGTAAAGTTGTTGGCACTATAAATCGAACAAATGTACTTGCGGCCATTAATACCTATATGCAGCAATGTTATTTAACACCCGCTTAAAATATAAAGATATTTTATATCTGCTATACCACTGAAGTGCGTTCCTTGTTAGGATCAGCCTCTTTGATTTTGGCTATGGAATTTGCACTTGAGTTCGCAACAGCATCATTTATCTAACGCATTTTTAAAACACTGTTATGAAGCCGACGCCGCTAAAATAAGGCGTCGTCTTTTTAGGCTCCGCAAAGAGCCTGATTCTGAGAAAAAGAGTGCAACGTTAGATTCTCTTGAAAAGCTGGCTATAGCGTCTCAAAAGAAAGTCGAGCTGCGCTTAGCAAATCGTCCCCAAGTGAGCTTTCCTGAAAACCTACCTGTATCGCAAAAGCGTGATGAGATTGCGAAGGCTATTGCCGACAATCAAGTGGTCATTATTGCTGGTGAAACCGGCTCAGGTAAAACCACTCAGTTACCTAAAATTTGTCTGGAACTAGGTTTAGGCACTCGTGGCCTAATTGGCCATACACAGCCACGTAGACTTGCTGCCCGCAGTGTTGCCACGCGCATTGCTGAAGAGATGAATACGCCACTTGGCGAGGCGGTAGGTTTTAAAGTACGTTTTGCTGATGCGATTAAGCCAGAATCCTATATCAAGTTAATGACTGACGGTATTTTATTAGCAGAACTTACCTCAGATAAATTCTTGAATCAGTATGACACCATCATTATCGATGAAGCTCACGAGCGTAGTCTTAATATTGATTTTATCTTAGGTTACCTGAAGAATGTCCTAAAGAAACGTCCAGATCTTAAAGTCATTATTACCTCGGCAACCATCGATGTTGAGCGTTTCTCACAACATTTTGACGGTGCGCCAGTTATCGAAGTCTCAGGTCGAACATACCCGGTTGAGACTCGCTACCGCCCATTAGTTAAAGACAGCGATGAAGACTTAGATCTGGTGGATGGCATTTTTGCAGCGACAGATGAGCTGATCAATGAAGGTCTTGGCGACATTCTAATATTTATGAATGGCGAACGAGAAATTCGTGATGTTGCAGAGCAACTGAATCGAAGACAGTATCGAGACACTGAAATATTGCCTTTATATGCAAGACTTTCTTATGGCGAACAGTCAAAAGTATTTAAGAGTCATGTCGGCAGGCGTATCGTATTAGCGACAAACGTTGCCGAGACCTCATTAACGGTGCCGGGCATTCGTTATGTCATAGACCCAGGCACGGCGCGTATTAGCCGTTATAGCTATCGCACCAAAGTACAACGCCTACCGATTGAGCCCATTTCGCAAGCGAGTGCAAATCAGCGTCAAGGTCGTTGTGGTCGTGTTGCCCCAGGGATCTGTATCAGACTATACAGTGAAGATGACTTTACCTCTCGCCCTGAATTTACCGATCCTGAGATTTTACGCACAAATCTTGCATCAGTTATCTTAAAGATGTTGTCTATTGGACTAGGTGACATCGAAGGCTTCCCATTTATTCAGCCACCAGATGCCCGTTATATCCGTGATGGTTTTATGTTGCTTGAAGAACTACAAGCAGTAAGCCAGAAAAAGAGGCAGCTAAACTTAACTGCACTTGGGAAACAGCTTGCGCATATCCCAGTCGATCCGCGTCTGGCAAGGATGGTTATACAGGCCCATCAAAACGGTTGTTTGCATGAAGCGCTAGTGATCACATCTGCATTGTCTATCCAAGATCCACGTGAGCGACCAATGGATAAGAAGCAAGCTGCCGATCAAGCTCACAATCGTTTTAGTGATAAAGACTCCGATTTTGTTTCATATTTAAATTTATGGGATTTTTTAAAGCAAAGCCAAAAGGAGCTGTCGAGCAATCAATTTAGAAAGCAGTGTAAGGCTGAGTTTTTAGCCTACCTTAGGGTTCGGGAGTGGCAAGATCTATATGCACAACTTAGACAAGCTACCCATGAACTAAAATGGAAGCTTAATGACACCAATGCTGAACTGAATTATGAACTGTTACACAAGTCATTGTTAACCGGCTTATTAAGCCATATTGGCTTTAAAGATAAAGACAAAGAATACCTTGGTGCTCGTAATCGTAAGTTTTTTGTATTTCCAGGATCGCCTCTGGCCAAAAAAGGCCCTAAATGGTTGATGGCAGCAGAGCTCACCGAAACATCGCGTTTATTTGCACGCTGCTGTGCCAAAATCCAGCCTGAGTGGATAGAGCCACTGGCGGCGCATCTCGTGAAAAAGAATTATGTAGAGCCACACTTTGAGTCGAAACAGGGTTCAGTCGTGGCATTAGAAAATCAAGTGCTGTATGGCTTGCAGATAGTGAATCGACGTAAAGTGCAGTACGGCCCAATTGAGCCCGTAGAAGCGCGAGATATCTTTATTCGTTCTGCACTTGCTGAGGGCGAACTTAGGACTAATGAAGCGTTTTTCATCAATAACCAGAAGTTATTGCTAGACATTGAGTCACTTGAACATAAGTCTCGCCGACGAGATATTTTAGTCGACGAACAAGCATTGTTTCATTTCTACGAACCTAAAATTCCCGCTAACATTTATAATGCTCCGACATTTATAAAGTGGTGGAAGAAAGCAAAACAACAGAATCCTGAACTGCTTGATTTTGAACGTGCAGCGTTAATGCAGCGCAGTAGCGACCATGTGTCGGCTCTGGATTTTCCTGAACAATGGTACAAAGGTAATTTAACGCTCAAGGTCAGTTACCATTTTGAGCCATCAGCCGCTGATGATGGCGTATCGGTGCACATACCTGTTGCATTGATCAATCAAGTTGATGATTTAGATTTTGATTGGATAGTCCCAGGGCTTCGTGAAGAAAAATGTATTGCTTTGATTAAGTCACTGCCCAAAGCACTACGGAGAAATTTTGTCCCTGCACCAGATTATGCAAAAGCCTGTTTACAAGCGATCACACCTTTCGAATTGCCACTGATTGAAGCGATGTGCAAACAGCTACTTAGAATGAGTGGGGTGCGGATTTCAGCTGAAGATTTTGATGAATCACAATTGGCACAGCATCTGCTTGTTAATTTTAAAGTTGAAGGCGATAAAGGAAAGTTGCTGACTCAAGGGCGGATTCTTGAACCGTTAAAGTCGAGTATGCAAGGTCAAGTCGTACAAGCCATTCGTGAAGTTGCAGATTCAGGTATTGAACAAAAAGGGATTGAAAAATGGTCCTTTGGTGATCTACCAAAACAATTTGAACAAAAGAAAGGTAATTTTGAAGTTAAAGCCTTTCCTGCGCTGGTGGATGATAAAACCAGTGTTTCGATCAAATTATTTGATGATGAGTTTGAGGCGCAAAAACAACATCGAATTGGTCTGCAGAGGTTGTTATTAATCAATATTCCTTCGCCAGTAAAGCATTTACAAAAATCACTGCCAAATAAAGCTAAACTGGCCATGTACTTTAACCCATTTGGCCAAGTACAAGTGCTGATTGATGATATCTTATCGGCAGCGGTGCAACAGCTTATTGATGAAAAAGGGATCGATATTCGCGCCGAGCAGCAGTTTAATGAAGCCAGAGAGTGGGTGAGGCAAGAGCTTAACCCTACAGCTGAAAAAATTGCACTCAAGGTTGAAGAGGTACTGACTATTTACAATCGTATAAAGAAGCGATTGAAAGGAAAAATTAGTTTAGATATAGCATTTGCCATGAGTGATATTCAAAGCCAACTTGACCAACTAGTATTTAAAGGTTTTGTAGAGCAGTGCGGTTGGAACCGACTCAGCGATATAATTCGTTACCTAAAAGCGATAGAGAACCGCTTAGATAAACTCCCAGTTGATCCTAATCGTGATCGCCTGCATATGCACAGCATTAACAAAGTTCAAGAAGTGTTAAAAGGACAAATGGTAAAACTGCCTAAATCAATGCCAGTCCCTGATGTTTTAACGGAAGCTCGATGGATGATTGAGGAGTATAGGGTGTCTTGTTTTGCGCAAGTACTGGGTACCGCTTATCCAATTTCTGAGAAACGAATTTTAAACCAATTGCAGAGCTAGTGTTTATATTGCTCTACTACCAGCACGTTTAATGTTGGTAGTAGAATGGAAGCCTTAATGTGCTCTTTGCTCGTCCTCATTTTTACCTCCCGCCTAAATATTGTTGTTATTGTGTTATAAACATTTGTAAAGCCCAAAAGAAACAGCCATTATTGAATGACCTTTTAAGTAAATGCTGAAGTAAGCATTTGACTTGTTGGGTCATTTTTTAATCGAATAAACCATGCTGAATACGTGATCAAGTTAAATATTGCATAAAAAAGATGATCTAGATCAACCTAGCGGGAGCTTTACCAAAAGTAGGTATATAACAGTCAGATAGAGAGCTGTTACTCTCTGCGCCAAGTTAACTATATGTTGATATTGGCTCTGGTTCTGGTGAAGAACCAACAAAAATACTGACTGTTGAAATCGTACTTTGCTATCCGTTTTACGCTAGTTAAATTTTATAGCTGAAGTCGCGACAACAGAATATGAAAAGTGGGTTTTGATGATTTTGTCAATTTCCTAGCTATGAAATGATGTTCTAGCCAGTTTTTTCGTCCGCTAGAAAGCGCTAAACGGTTTTAACTAGAGCATTGTAGGGAATCAACAATAACAATAACAAAACAGGACTGTAATGGATGAGGGGGAACTTGATGAAGTTATCCAGAGAAAATCCTTTCAGCTTTATTACTCAGATAGATAAGGAACGCAACCATGTCGTTACCTGAGGCTCATATTTCTAGCTTGCTGGTTCAAGTTAGTCCAGAGCACTTAAGCAAAACTCAAGAACTCATTTTAGAGTTTAAAGAAGCCGAAATTTATGGTGTCAGCGAAGTAGGAAAAATAGTCGTAGTGCTTGAAACGCAAACTGAAGGCTTTATTAGCGATATTATTGGGAAAATAAGTGATATGCCTGGTGTGCTTGGCGCAACTATGGTGTACCACCAAATCGATAGTGAGCCTACTGACAGTGCTGAATCCACCCATTTACCCCCTTATAACAAAAAGTGTGTTAGCGAGGAACAAGTATGAAAATGTCTAGACGTGAGTTTATCAAAGCAAATGCTGCAGCGTCTGCTGCGGCACTTGCCGGTGTTACTCTTCCAGCCACAGCAACAAACTTAATCGCCGCCAGTGACGAGTCAAAGATACATTGGGACAAAGCGCCATGTCGTTTTTGTGGCACAGGTTGTTCGGTTTTAGTGGGTACTCAAGAAGGTAAAGTTGTTGCGACTCAGGGCGATCCTGAAGCACCTGTGAACAAAGGCCTTAACTGTATTAAGGGTTACTTTTTATCAAAAATCATGTACGGCTCAGATCGTCTAACACAGCCGTTGCTTCGTCAAACAAATGGCAAGTTTGATAAAAATGGTGATTTTGCACCAGTTAGCTGGGATCAAGCTTTTGATATCATGGCTGAAAAATGGAAGACAGCTCTTAAAGCTAAAGGCCCTACCAGTGTGGGTATGTTTGGTTCTGGTCAATGGACTGTAATGGAAGGTTACGCTGCGTCTAAAATGATGAAAGCAGGTTTCCGTTCAAATAACATCGACCCTAACGCTCGTCACTGTATGGCATCTGCTGTGGGTGGCTTCATGCGTAGTTTTGGTATTGATGAACCAATGGGTTGTTACGATGACTTTGAACACGCAGACGCCTTTGTGTTATGGGGCTCTAACATGGCAGAAATGCACCCAATTTTGTGGAGCCGCATTACTGACCGCCGTTTAAGCCACCCTCATGTAAAAGTGAATGTACTATCGACTTATTACCATCGTTCATTTGAACTTGCTGACGAAGGCTATATTTTCGAACCGCAAACGGATTTGGTTATTGCCAACTTTATTGCAAACTACATTATTCAGAATGACGCGGTAAATTGGGATTTCGTTAATAAGCACACCCACTTTAAGCAGGCAACTACAGATATCGGTTACGGCTTGCGTGATGATAATCCATTACAGAAAGCGGCTGCTAACCCTAATAGTGGTAAAGTGACCGCTATTGATTTTGAAGAGTACAAGAAATCTGTCGCGCCATACACGCTTGAAAAATCGGCTGAAATGACGGGCATGACTGAAGAGCAGCTTGTAAAGCTTGCTCAACAATTTGCTGACCCTAAGATCAAAGTCATGTCTCTTTGGACCATGGGGATGAACCAACATACCCGCGGCGTGTGGATGAACTCCCTTGTTTACAACATTCACTTACTGGTTGGTAAAATATCAACTCCTGGTAATGGGCCTTTCTCATTGACTGGCCAACCATCTGCCTGTGGTACAGCGCGTGAAGTAGGTACATTCTCACATCGTTTGCCAGCAGATATGGTTGTTGCTAACCCTGAACACCGTAAGCATGCCGAGCATTTATGGAAAATTCCTGAAGGTACAATCCCACCAAAGCCAGGCTTTCATGCGGTATTGCAAGATCGCAAGCTAAATGATGGTGTGTTAAATGCGTATTGGACAATGTGTAACAACAATATGCAGGCGGGGCCTAACATCAATGAAGAGCGATTACCGGGTTACCGCAACCCTGACAACTTCATTGTTTGCTCAGATCCATACCCTACAGCGACAGCTCAAGCAGCAGATTTAATCTTGCCAACAGCAATGTGGGTTGAGAAAGAGGGCGCTTATGGTAACGCAGAACGACGTACTCAGGTTTGGTACCAACAAGTTGCTGCACCTGGTGAAGCTAAATCCGATTTATGGCAGTTACTTGAATTTTCAAAACGTTTCAAGATTGAAGAAGTTTGGTCTGAAGAGTTGATTGCTAAAATGCCTGAAGTACGTGGCAAAACCATGTATGAAGTGCTGTTTGAAAACGGACAAGTCAACAAGTTTCCACTGACTGAAGCTCAAGAGTTAAATGATGACGCAAAAGATCAAGGTTACTACGTACAGAAAGGTCTGTTTGAAGAGTATGCAAGCTTTGGCCGTGGTCATGGACACGATTTAGCACCGTACGATCGCTATCACCAAGAGCGTGGTCTTCGTTGGCCTGTTGTTGATGGTAAAGAAACAAAATGGCGCTTTAAAGAAGGCTCAGACCCTTATGTTGGAAAAGGTAAAGGTTTTGAATTCTATGGTAAGCCAGATGGCAAGGCATGGATTATTTCCGCGCCATATGAAGCGCCACCAGAGTCACCAGATGAAGAGTTTAACCTGTGGTTATGTACTGGTCGAGTATTAGAGCATTGGCACACCGGGACGATGACTCGTCGAGTTCCTGAACTGTACAAGGCAGTGCCAGATGCTAGTTGTTTCATGCATCCAGATGATGCGAAGGCACATAATGTTCGTCGTGGTGATGAAGTTCTACTTAGCAACAAACGTGGTGAAGTGCGTGCTCGTGTTGAAACTCGAGGTCGTAACCGTCCACCTAAAGGGCTAGTCTTTGTGCCATTCTTCGATGCGCGTATTTTAATTAATAAGCTTATCTTAGATGCTACAGATCCTTTGTCTAAGCAGACTGACTTTAAAAAGTGTCCAATCAAAATCACTAAAGTGGCATAAGGCAGGTTTAATATGAAAAAGTTACTTTTATTAACAATCAGTTTTAGTTTAGCCACCATAAGTGCTTTTGCTGTGAGCGAGGAACGTGGGATTGGCGGTGTTGAATCTTTACGTGGTACTACTGAGCTAGAAACAACTAGACCTGCAGATCCAATGAAGAAAGTACCAAGAGATCAGGTGGATATTGAAAGCAGTTATGTTTTTCAGCCACCATTGATCCCGCATCACATTAGACATTATGAGTTGTCACTCAATGCCAACAAGTGTCTGTCGTGCCATGGTTGGAAAAATGCTAAGGAGATGGGCGCAACGAAAATTAGTGTTACTCACTTCACCAACCGTAATGATGAAGTGTTAGCTGACGTTTCGCCTAGACGCTACTTTTGTCTCCAGTGTCATGTGACACAAGCAGATGCTAAACCGTTAGTAAGCAATACCTTCGAACGCGTTAAGTCACTGCAAAATTAAGATAAAAGGCAGGTAATAATATGAAATCGATTATTAACGCTTTAAAGGCCCTTTGGGCAGTATTTAAGCGGCCAAGTAAAGCCGCTGTAGGTATCGTGCTGTTCATGGGCTTTATTGGCGGTCTTTTATTCTGGGGTGCGTTTAACACCGGTATGGAAGCGACTAACACTGAAGAGTTTTGTTCTGGATGTCATGCTCCAATTGTGGCTGAAATTCAAGAAACGATTCACTATGCAAACCGCTCTGGTGTTCGTGCTATCTGTTCAGACTGCCACGTGCCACATGCTTGGACTGACAAAATAGTACGAAAGGTACAGGCTTCAAAAGAGCTATTTGCCTACTTCGTTACCCAAACGATTAACACTCCTGAAAAGTTTAAAGAGCGTCGTGCTCATTTAGCAGAAAGGGAGTGGGCTAGGTTGAAGAAAAACGATTCATTAGAGTGTCGTAACTGTCACAACTTTGAGTTTATGGATTTTTCAGAGCAAAGCCCTCGCAGCGCGAGACAGCACTCAACCTCGCTAGCTAATGGTGACAAAACCTGTGTAGATTGCCATAAAGGTATTGCACATAATCTACCAGACATGCATAAAGTTGAAGGTTGGCAATAAGGAGCCATTATGAGTACATTTGAATCAGTTATATGGCATATTCTTGGTTATAGTGCCATGCCTGTTATCATTTTAGGTGGTTTTTCGGTTGTTGCTTTAGCTTCTCTTTGGATTTTATCCAAAACTGCTGATAAATAGACACCGATAGCGAAAGACAAAAAAGCCTGGCTTAAATTAAGTCAGGCTTTTTTATTTTAAATTTTTTACTGAAGATTTGGCATGTAATACCAATCAGTATA
>NZ_JBFRMK010000275.1:0-8694 GCF_041470405.1 Shewanella sp. 10N.286.45.A1 | reverse complement strand
CATTTCCTGCATTTCCTGCTTATTGGCACAAAACCTGCTTTAACTCCGTTATATACAGTTTTTTGACGGAGTCTTTATGTCCGCAGTTCCCCAGCCAAATTTTGATCCGCTTACTAATACTCGCCCACAATTGGTCGATGTTCAGCAAGCCGCTAATATGTCCAACCGTATGGAGCATATTTTGCAAGCGATGCCGTCAGGTGTGGTGATCATTAATGGCGACGGGATTGTGACTGATGCGAATCCGGTTGCCATTGAGCTACTTGGTGGACCCTTAGAGGGACTGCGCTGGTTTAAAGTGATCAATCAAGCTTTCTCACCGAAAGATGATGATGGCCATGAAGTGTCACTGCGTAATGGTCGACGGGTAAAGCTTGCGATAACGCCGCTAACGCCTGAGCCTGGTCAGCTGATTGTATTAACCGATCTGACAGAGACTCGTTTACTGCAAAAAAACTTGTCTCATCTGCAGCGGTTATCAGCATTAGGAAAAATGGTGGCAACACTTGCTCACCAAGTCCGGACGCCTTTGAGCGCCGCATTATTGTATGCATCAAACCTTGCAAGCCCGAAGATTTCAGATAGTGCCAGACAACGTTTTCAAGGCAAGTTAGTTGATAGGCTTAATGAGCTCGAACACCAAGTTAATGACATGCTGTTGATGGCAAAAGGCCGTCAGCAAGAGTTAGATGTCATCGTCAGTATTGAAGAGGTTATCGACAGTGTGTTGAATAACTGTCTGCCAATCGCAGCTCAAAAAGGCTGCCAGCTTGAATTTATTAACCATGCCACTCAGCCTATACGTGCCAATGATTCAGCTTTAAGTTCGGCCATCAACAACTTGGTCGTTAACAGTATCGAGGCGGGCGCAACTACAATTACTATAAAGACCTACGACAGCGAAACCGCGTTGCATGTTGATGTGATTGATAACGGCAAGGGATTAGATAGCGACATGCAGCAACAAGTGCTTGAACCTTTCTTTACCACTAAAGCGCAGGGAACAGGGCTCGGATTAGCGGTTGTGCAGTCAGTGGTTAATAACCATGGCGGCATGATGCAGTTTAGCTGCCATGTTGGTAAAGGCTGCACCGCTGCGCTTAAATTCCCACTGGCGAAACCACAAGTTATCACTGATACAGTGGTTGGAGCGTAGAGCATGTCTGAAGGAAGATTACTGTTAGTTGAAGATGATGCTTCATTAAGAGAGGCATTATTAGATACCTTAATGTTGGCACAATATGATTGCGTTGATGTCGAGTCGGCTGAAGCGGGTATTTTAGCGCTTAAAAATGACCGCTTTGACATGGTGATAAGCGATGTGCAAATGGAGGGGATTGGCGGCCTTGGGCTACTCAATTACCTGCAACAGTACCATCCCAAAGTACCGATGCTATTGATGACGGCTTACGCGACCATAGATAACGCAGTCAATGCAATGAAACTGGGTGCGGTAGATTATTTAGCTAAACCATTCTCACCAGAAGTACTGCTTAATCAAGTATCGCGCTATCTACCTGCAAAATCGATAGAAGGCAGTCCTGTTGTTGCTGATGAAAAGAGTCTAGCACTGTTATCTTTAGCGCAGCGAGTTGCTGTATCTGATGCGTCGGTGATGATCATGGGCCCAAGTGGTAGTGGTAAAGAGGTATTAGCTCGCTATATACATCAACACAGTCAGCGTGCGACAGAGCCATTTGTAGCTATTAACTGTGCGGCAATTCCAGAAAATATGCTGGAAGCGACTTTGTTTGGCTACGAGAAAGGGGCGTTTACCGGCGCATATCAAGCTTGCCCCGGAAAGTTTGAGCAGGCACAAGGCGGTACGTTACTGCTGGATGAAATTTCTGAGATGGAAGTGGGTCTGCAAGCTAAGTTACTGCGCGTGCTTCAAGAGCGTGAAGTTGAGCGTTTAGGCGGACGCAAAACCATTAAATTGAATGTGCGGGTACTAGCAACCTCTAACCGAGATCTAAAAGCGATGGCTGAGGCTGGCGAATTCAGAGAAGACCTTTACTATCGAATTAATGTTTTCCCGCTGACATGGCCTGCGCTGAATCAGCGTCCAGCTGATATTTTACCTTTGGCAAGACACTTAATTAGTCGCCATGCAACGGCGATGAACAGAACTGAAGTCCCTGAGTTGGCAGAATGTGCTTCCCGGCGACTATTGACACACCGCTGGCCTGGTAACGTTCGAGAACTTGATAATGTGGTGCAGCGAGCACTTATATTGAGTGTCGGGACTGAAATCACCATTGCTGACATTATTATCGATTCTTGCGATATCTCATTAACTGCGGAGGTTAACTCGGTAGAAGAGGAGACTAAGAGCAATGAGCTTGACGGCTTAGGGAATGAACTTAAAGCGCAAGAACATGTGATCATTTTGGAGACTCTGAGCCAGTGCAACGGCAGTCGTAAAGAGGTTGCTGAAAAACTGGGGATCAGCGCGCGTACTTTGCGCTATAAAATGGCTAAAATGCGTGACTCTGGGATTGAAATACCGGCTTAAGCGCTAACAAGGACTAATACGCAGTCTGCTATTTGAGTGTTCTCAGCCTTACTAGCAAAGAGCAGTAACAGTAGAAGAGTCAGGTTTTTGCTGTTGCTTTCTCCATAATGAGTCGCTGCTGTAAACGTAGGTCGGCATTTATACCGTCGCTTTGCTTTGCCGTTATGGCCTGAAGCTAAATCCACTACTTCAAACCTTATTAATACCTTTCTATAAACTGGCACGATTTCTGCTTTATCTAGTTCAATTAAGATTTTCGTCAAGAAAACGACATTGGGAGATAGTTATGCAAATCGGCGCTAATTCTTTACTGCAAGAGATGCAGTCACTTAACGGTCAAATCGGTACTCAAGGCACTCAAACAAGTGTTGCCCGCCAAGTGAACAACACTTCAGGCGCTGATTTTGGTCAACTTCTCTCTCAAGCTGTTGGAAATGTGAGCGAACTTCAGTCAAATGCATCTAATTTGGCCACTCGCCTTGATATGGGCGATACCACAGTGACATTATCTGATACGGTTATCGCGCGTGAAAAATCGAGCGTTGCTTTTGAAGCAACCGTGCAAGTAAGAAATAAGCTCGTAGAAGCTTATAAAGACATTATGAGTATGCCTGTTTAGGCCTTAACTACTAACAGCAGGTAGCAATTGTGAGTACAGAAATGGTCGTAGGAACAGGTTCAAATGTCGCTGCTGCAGGGCAGTCTGGTGGCGTTCAAGAAGAACATAAGCCAGGTGTGATGGGATCGATTGGCAATATCGACATGTTACGCCAAGTGACCATGATATTAGCCTTGGCTATCTGTTTAGCATTAGCTGTTTTTGTGATGATTTGGGCACAAGAGCCTGAATACCGTCCTTTAGGACAAATGAGTACGCAAGAGATGGTTCAAGTACTCGATGAACTCGATAAAAATAAAATTAAATACCAGATCCAAGGTGATGTGGTAAAAGTCCCTGAAGATAAATATCAAGATGTAAAAATGATGCTAAGCCGTGCTGGTTTAGATCAAGCTGCTGCCAATGATGACTATTTAAGTAAAGACAGTGGTTTTGGTGTTAGCCAGCGTATGGAGCAAGCTCGCCTTAAACACAGCCAGGAACAGAACCTTGCTCGTGCTATTGAAGAGCTTAAAAGTGTTAGCCGCGCCAAAGTTATCTTAGCCTTGCCAAAAGAGAACGTTTTTGCTCGCAATCGCTCTAAGCCAAGCGCAACCGTTGTTGTTAACACTCGCCGTGGTGGTCTTGGTCAAGAAGAGGTCGATTCGATAGTCGATATCGTTGCGTCAGCGGTTCACAACCTAGAGCCAAATAAAGTCACCGTCACCGATTCAAATGGTCGCCTATTAAATTCAGGTAGCCAAGATGGCGTGTCAGCCATTGCGCGACGTGAACTGGAAATTGTTCAACAAAAAGAGTCTGAATATCGTAACAAGGTCGAGTCAATTTTGATGCCGATTCTAGGGCCAGAAAACTTTACCTCGCAAGTAGACGTTAGCATGGACTTTACAGCCGTAGAGCAAACCGCTAAGCGTTATAATCCCGACTTACCGGCACTGCGCAGTGAGATGGTTGTTGAGAATAACTCTAACGGCGGAACCACTGGTGGGATCCCCGGGGCATTGTCTAATCAGCCTCCGATGAATTCAGATATTCCACAAGAGGTGGGTACAGAAACAACGTCTGTTAGCAGTGGTAGTAGCCACAAAGAAGCCACGCGAAACTTTGAGCTTGATACCACTATCAGTCACACTCGCCAGCAAATAGGTACATTAAGACGTGTCAGCGTCTCTGTTGCTGTCGATTTTAAAAATGCGCCTGCTGCTGAAGATGGTAGTGTTTCGCGCGTCCCTCGCACTGAGCAAGAGCTGGCAAACATTCGCCGTTTACTCGAAGGTGCCGTTGGTTTTAACACCCAGCGCGGTGACATGATTGAAGTTGTTACCGTGCCGTTTATGGATCAGTTAATAGAAGATGCGCCAGCACCAGAAATGTGGGAACAACCTTGGTTTTGGCGTGCAGTAAAATTAGGCTTAGGTACCTTAGTTGCATTAGCGATAGTGATGTTTATTATCAGTCCAATGCTAAAGCGTATTGTCTACCCTGATAGCGCCAAGCTGCCAGAAGAGCCAAAGGTGGGCGATGAACTGGCTGAGATAGAAGATCAATATGCTGCTGATACATTAGGCATGTTAGAGCGCCCTGAAGCTGAATACAGCTATGCCGATGACGGTTCGATTTTAATTCCCGACTTGCATAAAGACGATGACATGATTAAAGCCATCCGCGCGATTGTCGCGAATGAACCTGAACTATCGACGCAAGTCGTGAAAAATTGGTTAATTGAAGATGACAAATAATACTCCCGTAGAGGGGCAAGCAGTAGCACCTGCACCAGGGTTTAAGCCAGAAGATTTAAATGGTATTGAAAAAACAGCCATATTGTTGCTGAGCCTGAGCGAAAGTGATGCGGCTTCTATATTGAAACACCTAGAGCCCAAACAGGTGCAGAAGGTCGGCATGGCGATGGCGGCAATGCAGGACTTCGGCCAAGAAAAGGTCATCGGAGTGCATAAGCTGTTTTTGGACGATATTCAAAAATACTCTTCTATCGGTTTCAACAGTGAAGAATTCGTTCGTAAGGCATTGACTGCTGCACTAGGTGAAGACAAAGCGGGCAACTTGATTGAACAGATCATTATGGGCAGTGGAGCTAAAGGCCTCGACTCCCTAAAGTGGATGGATGCACGCCAAGTTGCAACTATCATTCAAAACGAACATCCGCAGATCCAAACCATTGTTTTATCATATTTAGAGCCGGATCAAGCCGCAGAAATATTTGCGCAATTCCCTGAAAATACACGCTTAGATCTCATGATGCGAATCGCTAACCTTGAAGAGGTGCAACCCGCAGCACTTCAAGAGCTTAACGATATCATGGAGAAACAGTTTGCTGGTCAAGGCGGCGCGCAAGCAGCGAAGATGGGTGGCCTAAAAGCGGCTGCAAATATCATGAACTATCTCGATACGGGCGTTGAAAGCCATCTTATGGAAACCATGCGTGAGTCTGATGAAGAGATGGCGCAACAGATCCAAGATCTTATGTTCGTGTTTGAGAACTTAAGTGATGTCGACGACATGGGCATTCAAGTGCTGCTTAGAGAGGTGCAGCAAGATGTACTGATGAAGGCACTAAAAGGCACTGATGATCAACTCAAAGAGAAGCTCCTTGGTAACATGTCTAAACGCGCGGCCGAATTGCTGCGAGATGATTTAGAAGCGATGGGGCCGATTAGGATCAGTGAAGTTGAAGTGGCACAAAAAGAGATCTTATCGATTGCACGTCGTCTAAGCGAAAGCGGTGAGCTGATGCTTGGCGGTGGCAGTGGTGAAGAGTTCTTATAATGGCTGACTCAAAAGAGCCTAAAGGGGCGACGGTTAATACCACCGATGAGTTTGGTCACTGGGATCTGCCCGATATTAGCCAAGCAGTAGATACTTCATCATTGAATATGTTTGGTCGACATGGCTCAAGTATCGACATTGAGGATGATGGCGAAGCTGAAGCTATTTTACCGCCGACATTGACCGAGATTGAAGATATCCGCGCCGATGCTGAACGAGAAGGCTTTGTTCAAGGGCAAGAGGCCGGTCATGCTGAAGGGCTTGAAAAAGGTCGTTTGGCTGGGTTAGAACAGGGTCATAGCGAAGGTTTTGAACAAGGAAAAGAGCAGGGGCATGAAGCTGGTCTCCAAGCTGCTGCGGAGATGTTACAACGCTTTGAGGCATTACTTGAGCAATTCGAGCAACCGTTGAGCATACTCGATACCGAAATTGAGAAAGAGTTACTATCTACCTCTATGAGTCTTGCAAAGGCCGTTATTGGCCACGAGCTTAGAACACACCCTGAACATATATTAAGTGCGCTGCGCCAAGGTGTTGACTCGCTGCCGATTAAACAGCAACAAGTGAATATCAGAGTGACGCCAGATGACGAAGCATTGATTAGCGGGCTCTATAGTGCAGCGCAATTAGAAAAAAACCGCTGGGATATCGAAGCCGATCCAAGCTTATCCGCTGGTGACTGTATTATTAGTAGCGGGCGCAGTCATATCGATATGACGGTCGATACTCGTATTCAACATGTCTTTTTTGAGTTAGAAAAAACTCAGCAAGATCTACTGCAGCAAAAAGAGCAGCAAGAGGAAGCGCTACTTAATCACAGAGCGAGTAAGCAAGTTGCTGTTGAGAGTGCAGAGTCTAATTCCGCTCCAGCAATGGAGACACAACAAGAACAGCAAACTCAAGAACCCGTCCCAGTCGCCGAAGGTGAACATGCCAACACGCCAACACCGACTGCGCAGTAAGCTTGCGCAGCACCACAGCAAGGTGACCCCTTTTGTGGCCGAAGCCAGCGGACAGCTAGTTCGTGTGGTGGGTTTAACGCTAGAAGCTACCGGTTGCCGCGCTTCAGTAGGCAGTCTTTGCTCGATAGAAACCATGTCTGGTGAGCTTGTGGCGGAGGTGATTGGTTTCGACGACGAGCTGTTGTACTTGATGCCAATTGAAGAACTTAGCGGCGTGCTGCCTGGTGCAAAAGTCACTCCACTTGGGCAACAGTCAGGCTTAAGTGTCGGACTGGCATTACTAGGCCGAGTACTTGATGGTAGTGGCTTGCCGATTGATGGCTTAGGCAACCTGCAAACCGATCAAAAAGCACCGACTCACGCTCCCGCAATAAACCCGTTAGCAAGACGCGCAATTAGCGAACCACTTGATGTGGGTGTGCGTGCCATTAACTCAATGCTGACAGTAGGTAAAGGTCAGCGAATGGGGCTATTTGCTGGTTCTGGTGTGGGTAAAAGTGTGCTGTTAGGCATGATGACCCGAGGCACAACCGCCGACATCATTGTGGTGGGGTTAGTGGGTGAGCGTGGCCGCGAAGTCAAAGAGTTCATCGAAGAGATTTTAGGGCCTGAAGGCCGTGCACGCTCAGTTGTTGTTGCCGCGCCGGCAGATACCTCGCCATTAATGCGCTTACGTGCCTGTGAAACATCAACACGGATCGCAGAGTATTTTCGCGACATGGGATACAGCGTACTGCTACTGATGGATAGTTTAACCCGTTACGCTCAGGCGCAGCGCGAAATAGCGTTGGCGGTCGGTGAACCACCTGCCACTAAAGGCTATCCGCCTTCAGTTTTTGCCAAACTGCCTAAACTGGTGGAAAGAGCCGGCAATGGTGGTGGTAAACAGGGCTCGATTACTGCTTTTTACACGGTGCTGACAGAGGGCGACGATCTACAAGATCCTATTGCCGATGCATCACGAGCAATCCTTGACGGCCATATTGTCCTTTCTCGTTCGTTGGCCGATTCCGGTCACTACCCAGCGATAGATATCGAAGCGTCGATTAGTCGTGTCGCGCCTATGGTGATAACCACAGAGCACTTAGAGGCGATGCGCCGAGTAAAGCAAGTTTATTCGCTTTATCAGCAGAATAAAGATTTGATCTCTATTGGCGCTTATACCCAGGGTAGCGATCCTCGAATTGATAATGCAATTCGCCTGCAGCCCGCTATGAATGCCTTTTTACGTCAAACGATGAAAGATGCTATTACCTTTGACAGTAGTACGCTTATGTTGAGTCAGTTGGGCGCGCAATGCCAGGTTTAGAATTGAGCAGAATCAATGAGTAATAGATAAATGGCCAAAGCTGATCCACTTTTTACTGTACTTAAATTAAACCAAGAAGCCGAAGAGCAAGCTTCACTGCAACTGCGTGCGGCTCAGTTAGAGTTACAGCGCAGACAAAGCCAGCTAAAGGCGTTGCAAGACTATCGTTTAGATTACATGAAACAGATGGAGCAGCAGCAAGGTAAAAATATCAGCGCGAGTTACTATCATCAGTTTCATCAATTCGTGCGTCAGGTGGACGATGCCATCGTCCAGCAAGTCAATTCGGTTCAAGAAGCACACACCCAACAACAACATCGACAAACTCATTGGCAAGAGAAACAACAAAAGCGTAAAGCTGTAGAGCTGCTATTGGCGAATAAAGCTGAAAAAGCCCAGCTTGCTGAACAACGCAGAGAACAGAAAATGGTTGATGAGTTTGCCTCGCAACAGTTTTACCGTAAATCCCGCCGCTAGATTTAAAACACTAATATCAATTGCATTA
>NZ_JBFRMK010000274.1:0-18900 GCF_041470405.1 Shewanella sp. 10N.286.45.A1 | reverse complement strand
CTACCTGTTGAGCATTACCCGCCAGCGTCTGAAACTGGTTTCCAAGCTCATAAAACATCAATAGCAAAAGCGGGTGCCATAGGGCAGTTAGATAACCAAATCTATAAGCTTTGGGATAATGTGCCTGCTCCTGGCAGCCAATCAGCGGTGACAACCGGCGGATCCCCTTGGCAGTGGCTTCATGATGAAAACAATGCGACTGGAATCGCTAGATTTGATAGCCAATACTGGCGCGCTAATGTTGATCCTTCTGAGCGTTATGTGATGTCAGTAAAGGGCAGCACTCAATACCGAGTCGATACCGATGGTACCGGTATTGATAATCTGTTTGTGACTGGTGATTGGATTAAAACCGGGATTAATGCAAGCTGCGTTGAAGCGGCAACCATGGCGGGAATGCAAACATCTCGAGCGATATGTGGCTACCCTGAAGTCATTAAAGGTGAAAAAGACTTTTAGTCTGTTATTACTAGGGTCTGTTGAACTTTCATGGTTGTTTTTACAGCAATTCATTGGCCATTTTGACAAGATAGAGGCTATGTTGTGTAGTGATTCTCCACAAAGAGCCTTTAACGCAGAAAAAATGGCCAAAAAATGCTGTCCTTTGGATCCGTTTCATTGCTTCTATTCTTTCATGACTAGAATGGGTTATGAGCGCTTCACGTAACTGGCTAAGCGTCATCGCTCAAGCCTTGCACTAGAAGCATTATTGCTTACGGTAAATAATCGAACAAAAACTAAGCTCGAAAGAACAACAGACCCTAGCACAACTCCATATAAAGGGTAGGGCGTATGCTTTGTCCTTTTATAACACTGTTAATGTTTGCAGCTACACTATTTAAAGAGGTTGCCATTGCTATGGTTATTAACAGAGAGGGGGAAAGATGGTTGCAAGCGTTAATACTGCCAAGAAAAAGCTTCAATCTGTAACAAGGTCAGTGAGTCAATCATTAAAGACACAACCTACTAGTGTGGATGCTTCTCTGTTTCTAAAACAGAAACTCTCAGGTCAAAAGCTTGAAGATTGCCAAGCACTGCTGCAATTATTTTCTACTGTAACCAAACAACCTGCTGTCATGTGGGGTAGCATCATAGGTTTTGGCCAATATCACTACCGCTATGCTTCTGGTCGTGAAGGAGATTGGCCAATAACGGGTTTTGCAGCAAGAAAAAATGATATCACTATATACCTTATGAATGGTTTTATGTTTACCAAGAGATTCTACCTAAGCTTGGTAAACATAAAACCGGTAAGTCATGTTTATATATAAAGCGGTTAAGTGATGTAGATTTAGCGGTATTGAGTGAATTGATCCGCGACTCAATTGCCAAAATGAAAAAACGTTACCCAGAATGAGCTTGGTTGGTAAGGTTTTCTCCCTTCAAAAAATGCGCTTCCATTAATAATGAAAGCGCACTGTTGCTAAAGCTTATCTGATAATCGGTGCTAGTCGTTAATCTAGTAACCTATGGTCGCGCTGCCTGCTCGACGTGGATCTGATGAGCCAAATATACCTTGTTCAGTCACCATGATTGATTGTGTCGAACCCATAGCGTTATTGACCTTTATCTTATGGCCTTTCTCCTCCAACAGCTGACGAGTATCGAGGTTCAACGTATGTTCCACTCGCAATACATCAGGCAACCATTGATGGTGAACTCGAGCTGCATTGGTCGCTTCAGCGATGTTGAAGTCATGGTCGATCACATTCATAATGACTTGTAAGGTCGTGGTGATAATGCGAGAACCACCAGGACTACCAGTCACGATATACGGTTTACCGTCTTTCATTACGATAGTCGGGCTCATGGAACTCAATGGTCGTTTTCTGCCCTCAACAGCATTAGCCTCACCACCGATTAAGCCAAAGCCGTTGGGCACTCCAGGTTTTGCGGAAAAGTCATCCATTTCATTGTTAAGTAATATGCCAGTGCCTTTGGCAACTAAGCCTGAACCATAGCTAAAATTAAGGGTATAAGTATTGGATACCGCATTGCCCCATTTATCCACCACAGAATAATGGGTAGTTTGGTTACTTTCATAGGGCGCGAGTTTGCCGGGTTTAATTTCGCTGCTAGGCGTAGCCCTATTCATGACAATTTTTTTCGAGAGTGTTTTGGCGTACTCTTTATTGGTCAAAGCATCAACCGGCACATTAACAAAGTCAGGATCACCCAAATACTCACTGCGATCGGCATAGGCCCGCTTCATTGATTCTGTCATTAGGTGCAAAGTGGCGGCGCTGTTGTGGCCAAGTTTTCCTATCGGATATTGCTCTAACATATTGAGCATCTCGATAATATGGATACCACCTGATGATGGTGGCGGCATAGAAACGACTTGATAGCCGCGATAATTACCCGATACAGGCTTTCTTTCAATAGCTTGATATTGTTTTAAATCATCAAGGGTCATTATGCCACCGGCGGCTTTAACTGCTGCGACGATCTTTTCGGCCGTTTCACCTTGATAAAATCCTTTGCTACCCTGTTTTGCTATTAACGACAATGAATTCGCCAATTCTGGTTGTGTTAAGATTTCACCGCTTTGGTAGTCAGTGTTATCTTTTTTGTAGAAAATCTCTCTAGAGCTTGGCCATTGGGCAATTCGTCTCTTTAACCCTGATAGTGAAGAAGCTAAATCAGGGGTAACGACTATGCCATTTTTAGCCAAATCAATTGCAGTTTTAGTGACCTGAGCCATGGTCATCGTGCCGTACTGCTCTAGTGCGAGTTCCATCCCCATCACTGTCCCTGGCACCCCGACTGCCAGACCGTGTTCACGGCTAAGTTTTTTTACTGCATTTCCTTTTTCATCGAGAAAAATGTCTTTGTGCGCCTTAGCTGGAGCCATTTCTCGGTAATCGATTGCAACAGTCTTATTTTGCTCAGCCAGATGCACTAACATAAAACCGCCGCCACCAATGTTACCAGCTCTTGGTAAGGTGACCGCTAGACTAAAACCTACTGCGACTGCAGCATCTACAGCATTACCGCCTTGCTTAAGTATTGCTACTCCCGCCTGGGTTGCTAATGCTTCTTGGCTGGCAACCATACCGTGTTCAGCCCAAACTGGGTGCGCAGTGGCCATATGGCTGTAGATAGATGTCTCGGCGGCACTCACCGATAGCGGTGCGCTGGCGGTGAGTGTTAGAGTCGTGAGGGGAATTGCCATTGAAATGGCAAATGCTAAGGCTTTAAACGAGCGCATTTTCAATCCTTTGTTTATTGTCTGTAGAGGTTGATTCTCTAGGGGAAACCCCATTCAACTCTTAAATTAGACTAGCAATGTGCCGCTTATCGGGTATAAATGCAATAGCGATAGATTAATCACCTATATTGGTGGTTAGTATTGAAAGAGCCTAAACATAACGGGAGTGATAAAAGAGTTTGGATAAGCAACAGACCAAAGAAAGCGTAGACCTAAATGGTGATTTTCAGCTCAGGGCTGAATTTATTGAAAGTATTGATGCGGTCAGTCCTAAAATTTGGGACCGATTAATGGGTGATAACAATCCATTTAATAATCATGCTTATTTGGCTGCACTGGAGCGCAGTGGGTGTGTTTGCCAGCGTACAGGCTGGAAACCATTGCATCTTGTTGTGTACCACCTTACTGACATTGTCGCTGTGATGCCCTTGTATATAAAAAGTCATTCCTATGGTGAATATATCTTTGACTGGGCCTGGGCTGAAGCGTACGAAAGACATCAAATCCCCTATTATCCAAAGCTTGTCTCAGCCATTCCATTTACCCCTGTTACAGGCAAACGGATTGGCATCGCGGCTGATATGCCTCTGCAAATTGTTTGCGATGCAATTACCCAGGTGCTTGGTGATATTTCGATAGAAAACGGTTTCTCTAGCTGGCACTGTTTATTCCTCCCTAAAGCACAGTTCAGCAGTATGTCTCAAGCACATACCGCTGACAATGCATGTTTAACAAGGCTGAGTACTCAGTTTCACTGGCACAATAGAGACTATAAGGATTTTGATGGTTTTTTAATGTCTTTGACCTCGCGTAAACGTAAAGACATCAATAAAGAGCGCGCCAAACTAGCGCCACATAAGTTGAGCTTTGAGTTTGTTGCAGCCAGTGATACGACGGCAGCAATGTGGCAAAGTTTCTACGCCTGTTATAGGCAAACTTATGCAAAACGCTCAGGGCATGCGGGCTACTTAAATCTAGCGTTTTTTGAGTCAATTGCTAATACCATGCCTGATAATGTCTTGCTGCTATTGGTGCAAGATACACAGGGGCAGGTAATCGCATCTGCACTGTATTTTAAGTCTACAACTCATCTCTACGGTCGCTATTGGGGGAGCTTGGTCGATATCGACGGCTTGCACTTTGAAGCTTGCTACTATCAAGGTATTGAATACTGCATTACTGAGAAACTGCAAGTGTTTGACGCTGGCGCGCAAGGTGAGCATAAGGTGGCTCGAGGATTTGAACCTATCGCCACTTACTCAACTCATGAGATCACGCATTCAGAATTTCGCAGCGCTATTGAAAGTTTTACTCTGCAAGAGGCTGACAACATTAAGAGCTATATGCAACAACTCACCAGCAAGTTGCCTTATCGACAAGCCGCTGATTAAGCCATTAGCAAAGGTTTATAGCCTGGAAAAACAGCGGGTTGATTGTTCAACCCAGTGCTAACCAAAAACCGACGCCTATCATTAATGAGCCGGCAATGCGGTTCATCCATTTGATATTATCGCCACGGCTCAAGAATACCCGTAGGCTTTTACCGCCAGTGGCGTAAGCCATCATACTGGTAAATTCAGTAAACATAATAATGGATAATAGTGCCAATAACTGCGGCGCCACTTCCCGTTCAACGTTTATAAACGGAGGTAGCAAGGACACCATAAACGCCCAGCCTTTAGGGTTGGCTATGGCAGTCATAAAGCCTTGAGTCATTAACTCCAAATTGCCGACACTTGGGGCTGTTTGGCCCTCAACTAAAGCCATTTTACCTTTTGAACGCCACATGTTGATGCCGATATAGGCCAAATAAGCACCACCAACCCATTTAAGTACTGCAAAAGCCTCTGGGTAGTTCAGCATAATACTGGCAACGCCCATAACAGCCGCTACAGCCACCAGTGCAACACCTACCAATTCACCGGCCATCATCCACATAGTACGGCGTACACCGATGCTCATCCCTAGTGTCATCGCCAGCGTCATGCACATCCCTGGGGTGATAGAGACAAAAAAGAAGGTTGGTAGAAATACGGCGAGTAGAGCGATATCTGGCATGGGGGAGGGATCTCGTTAGTAAGTGCTTGAGTGGCTAGTATCAGCGATATTTCAGGTAGAACGGCTACAAGTCAAAAGACTGAGCGCCATTGTAGATAATTACTGCTGGCTTGGATATATCATTGCCGAGAAATGTTCAGACTATAGATACAAAAAAACCAGCTTAGTCATTTGGTAGACTTAAGCTGGTTTAACCATGAGCCGCTTTAAGCGTTAGTTATGCTTTCGAAACTCTCAAAAAATTAGAGCACACCGCGTCTTTGTTGATCACGTTCAATAGACTCAAACAAAGCTTTGAAGTTACCTTCGCCAAAACCAAGGTTGTTCTTACGTTGGATGATCTCTATAAAGATTGGCCCAAATAGATTCTTAGTAAAGATCTGTAGCAGGTAACCCTCTTCGTCACCATCTACTAGGATCTGGTGGTGCTTAATACGTTCACGATCTTCAGTCACCTGCGGTAACTTATCGAAAATAGTGTCGTAGTACTCAGGAATAATATCGAGGGTTTGGATTGATGATCCTTCCATAGCATCCAAAGAACCGACAATGTCGCGGCTTCTGAACGCTAAATGTTGTACACCTGGACCGTCATATTCACGTAAGTACTCATCAATTTGGTTTTTGTCATTACCTTTACCTTCATTGATTGGAATACAGAAGCTTCCATCTGGTGAGCGCAAGGCGTATGACACAAGTGCTGTTTGAGAACCTTTAATGTCAAAGTAACGAACTTCAGTGAAACCAAAGATATCTTTATAAAAGTTCGACCAATGTTCCATCGTGCCTTTGTAAACATTGTTCGTCAGGTGATCAACTTCAATAAAGCCCTTTTCTTGGGTGATCACTTGCTCGTCTAAATCTTCAAAGTCAGTGGCATAAATATTGTCATTCTCACCGAATGTGTCGATAAAATAGATAAGGCTGTCACCAATACCGTATATGGCTGGGTATGGCATATCCTTTGCGTCTTCATCTGCAGGCTTTGCACCGCGAGCAACTGCGCCTTCAAAAGCAAACTGTGCATCTTCTACGCGCCAACCCATTGAGCAAATTGCTGGGCCGTGACTTTTGGCAAACTCTGCAGAAAAACCTTTACGTTCGGTATTAAGCAGGAAATTAATATCATTCTGCTTGTAGTAGAGGATCTCTTTAGATTTGGATTTTTTTAGTAAAGAAAAACCAAAATCAATAAAAACCTGATGCATATAATCTTGCTCAGGAGTCGCGAACTCAGTAAATTCGATACCGAGTAAGCCGAGTGGGTTTTGTTCGCTTGCCATTGTTATATCCTTTATCAATTCTTAGTTGCCATTACGTTGATGGCTGTTGCTCTTGGTTAAGTTTAACTTTCAATCCAAGAACGGTTGTAGTCGATGCTCATGCAGTTCTTTACATGTTCAGTCAATTTGAGTGGGGCGAATGTATCGACCATCACTGCGTATTCGTAGGTTTCTGTTTTGCCTATTGAGGCTTCAGTTTTTCCGGGTTGTGGTCCGTGTGGTACACCTTTTTGATGTAATGTCATGTAACCCGCTTCGATACCTGTGCGGCTCATAAAGTCACCGTCGACATAATAAAGCACTTCATCACTGTCGATATTGGAATGGTAGTAAGGCGCTGGGATCGATTGTGGGTGGAAATCATAAGGGCGTGGTACAAAGTTACAGATAACAAAGTTATGCGCTGTAAATACCAGATGGTCAGAGGGCGGCAAATGAATTTTACCCACCTTAGGGGCATATTCTTGAATATTAAATGCCCATGGATAAACACAGCCATCCCAGCCGACGAGATCAAACGGATGCCACTCTAGAGCGGTTAGCTGATATTTGTCGCCAAATTTACATACTAATGAGAAATTACCTTTCTCAACAATGGCCTCTTGCAAAACAGGGGTGCGGATATCTCGTTCGCAGTAAGGCGCTGATTCAAGCATCTGCCCATATTCGTTACGAAAGTGTTTCGGAACCTCAACCATGGTCGAAGACTCGATGACAAACAGGCGAGCTGCCTTATAGTCATCAAATTTAAGTTGGTAGGTAGTCCCTCTTGGAATGATGAGATAATCCCATTTTTTAACTGCTAAGGCGCCGTACTCACTTAGTAACGTCCCTTCGCCTTCGTGAACAAAAAGCACTTCATCCGCATAAGCGTTACGATAAAACTCGTCGGTATCTTCAGTCACTTTAGCGGTGTACATCGCCACGTCGTTATTGAAGAAAATCTTATTGCGGGCACTAAAGAAATTACCTTGGCAATCAGCTTGTTTAGTATCTAGCTTATAATTTTGTACTAAAGAGTCTTGCCAGTCTGCACCATGGCTTAAGCTATAAGGCGCGACTTCTAATGCCTTTGTTGGCATGTTGTGGTGATACTTATTGGAATAGATATTGGAAAAGCCATGGGTCGAGAACAGCTCTTCACGATAAAGCTCCCCATTGTCTTTTTTGAATGTGATATGACGCTTGGTAGGGATCTCTCCCTGCTTCACATAAAATGGCATACTGGCTTTCCTTCCTGTGTGCGTTCGCACTTATTCTAATAATGTGATCTTGTTATCAATTTAGTTGCTAACAACAGCAAAAAAAAGAATAATAATTAACCCAACTTAATCTATTTTTTAGATGGTATATTTGTGTTTACGCTAGGAGAGTAATATGCGCATTGATGTCGACGCATTTAAAGTGCTGCAAGTGCTGGTGGAAGAGGGCAGTTTTGCTAAGGCTGCTGAGCGATTGCATAAAGCGCAGTCTGCGGTGAGCTATCAAGTCAAAAAGCTAGAGCAACACCTGGGTGTAAACCTTTTTTGTCGGGATCAATACCGCGCTGAATTAACACCTGAAGGTAAAGTTATTTTGGCTGAAGGGCAAAGGTTACTGCAGTACCTGACAAATATTGAGCATTTAGCCAGCAGATTCAGCGAAGGCTGGGAGCCGAAGCTTGAGTTAGTGGTTGATGGTGCATTGCCTATGAAGCCGATTATGCGCGCGTTAAAAAGAATGGCAGAACAACAGATCCCGACAAAAGTACAGCTGAATATGGAGTTCCTCGGGGGAGTTCAAGAACGTTTTGAACGTGACAGTGCTGATTTAATGTTGGTGAAGGATTATCGAACGGGCCCCCATTACCGGCCTCAGCCTTTGCCTAAGATCACCAGTATATTAGTCACAGCAGCAAGCCATCCATTATCGAGTGAGAACAACATTAGTCTTTTTGAATTGCAGCGGCATGTTGAACTTACTATTGAGGACTCCTCACCGGAAAAGTTGCATCGTGATGAGTTGCAATTTGGCGGCGATAAAGTGTTCTACTTGTCTGGTTTTATCATGAAAAAGAATGCACTGCTGATGGGATTAGGTTTTGGCTGGATGCCTGACTTTTTGATTGCTGATGAGCTTAATAGTGGTCAGTTGCTCGAAGTCGATTTTAGCGGCGGCAGTCGTTTTAGTTTTACACCTCAGCTGGTATCCACGATGGAGCGCCCCTTAGGCAGAGCCGGGCGTTTATTTACTGAATTGATCATGGAAGAGTTTGCTGCGGAAGATACGACAACGTTAGGTGAGTAATTTTAACTGCCCTAACAGGTTCATTGCTGCAGGCTGAACCCATCCAGCTAGATTCATCAAGGCGAGGCATTGATTGCCACTAATTGAGGTCTTCTTGGTAAAATCGATAACACCGTTTTTTACTAAGCGCTGCCCCTCATAGTAGGCTTGGTGCCAGCCTGCTTATCTGTTGCACTCACTTAAAAGGGAATAACCGTTTTTTACGTCCATACATCTAGCGTTTAACTGGCAGCAGGCCTTAAAAATGAGTATCTACATGTAGACTAATTATCTTTGATGAGAATATCGATAATTTCGCGGGTTTTGTTATTGACCTTAATTGGCACATCATCAATGTCGATGACAAGATTTCCATTGGAGTCGATAGGCGATGTGACTCTGCCGCGAGAGAATAGCTCGTCACTTAGCCTGTCGCCTCGCGTTAGCTTTTTTTGCCATCCAGGTGGTAATGGCTCTCCTCGGTCAACTTTCTTTTGCAGGCCATAGGGCAGTGTTTGTTGCTTATTTTTACCTTTTTGCTTGTCACTTTTATCATGTTTGTCAGATGCATACACAGAGCCGTTACTGATGACGATTGCAAGTAGTACAAATACAATCCTGTTGATTTTTAACTTCATAGTACGCTCAACGCTGTTATTCATTACGACTAAGTATAGTCAATGCAGATTGCATTGGCATATTGCAAACAAGGATCAAAAGTCATGTGACTGGTGAGGAATCACCTGAATATATAGAAGGGAACCGAGGCCCATATTATTCAAAATTCGCAAGCTTTTAGCTTGGTGTAATGGGCTGAGATAACACTTTTTAACCTGTTTTATAAGCACTTAACCGTGATGTGCCGTTGTTAAGTTTACGTTCAGTTAGCATCAATTAGAATAACCTCATTGAAAACTGGTATGCCTTATGCAGATATCAATTATTGAACTAAATAGTCTTCTCTAATTAAAGAGCAGCATAAGGCCAGTTCTAAACGGAGGTATAGTATGGACAACTCAACAATACAGAGCCACGCAGCTGGTCTATATAAAGAGTATGCTCAAGATCTAGTTATTGGAAATCATTTTGTTTCAGACAAGCGTTTACAAGAGTTTGTTGCTGATCTGAGCCGTGATGGCCTATTGCTTGAAACATTTAAATGGGATGACTGGTACAACAATAGTTACATGGTTGACCGCCCCGAATACATAGCTGATGCCACAATGTATGAATGTCAGCTGTTAGTCACAGCGATGTCTCGCTTAGACAGGTTTAGTCCTGGGGTACTCAGCAATATGCGTCAGCAAGGTGTGTTAAACGCAATTGTTGAGCGGTTTAGAGCGCTATCGTTTCAGCCTGCATT
Source organism: Shewanella sp. 10N.286.45.A1 (assembly GCF_041470405.1). Taxonomy (NCBI): domain Bacteria; kingdom Pseudomonadati; phylum Pseudomonadota; class Gammaproteobacteria; order Alteromonadales; family Shewanellaceae; genus Shewanella; species Shewanella sp. 10N.286.45.A1. The sequence goes on along the minus strand of NZ_JBFRMK010000274.1, from coordinate 8,720 downwards.
ATAAATTAGTTTGAAACTGTGAATGTAAAAAGCCGCATAATGCGGCTTTTCTGCTTTTAAGCTTTAATTATTGGCGAGATTAATCTGCAAATGGCACTGGGCGAGGTGTCTCTGCAGTCGATGGCGGCAGAATTGGTAACACAATTTGCGGCTGCTCACCGGTTAAAGAATTCAAGAATGACACTATTTGTTTAGTTTCTTCTTCTGATAATGCCTGTCCCAATTGGATATCAGCCATGGTATTTACAGCTTCTGCCAATTCCCAAACACTGCCATCGTGGAAGTACGGGTAGGTCAGTTCAATATTTCTTAGCGTTGGTACTTTGAACACAAACTTGTCGGCCTCTTTACCGGTAACCCCTTTTCGTCCTTCAGCTGGGTTATTGGTGTGGAAAGGCTTAACAAGTCCCATCTTCATATACATAGTGCCACCGACCGCTGGGCCGTTATGGCAACTTACACACCCTTTGTCTTTAAATAACTGATAGCCCGCTTTAGCATCGCTGCTGATAGCATTTTTGTCGCCAAGTAAAAACTTATCTAAGGGGGCATTTGGTGTGACAAGTGTTTTTTCGAATTCTGCAATGGCATCAGTGATCTCTTCAATCGTAATACCATCGTTGTGGTAAACGCTCGCAAATCGCGCCTGATAAGCAGGCATTGAACGAATAGTATCTACTGCCAGTTCGTGGCTAAAGCCCATCTCTTTAGGGTTAGCGATAGGACCACCGGCTTGCTCTTTAAGATCTTTTGCTCGACCATCCCAAAATTGTGCCAATCCATATTCAGCGTTTAGTACGGTAGGGGAGTTAATAGGCCCTTGTTGCCAGTTATGTCCTATTGACGTTGGCAAAGCATCGACGCCGCCAAGTGACAAGTTGTGGCAAGAGTTACAAGAGATAAAACCTGACTTCGATAGTCTAGGTTCGAAAAATAGCATTTTACCGAGCTCTACTTTTTCAGGGTTGGTGATTACTGCTGCGGGTATTATCTCGATAGGTTCGCTTGCAGCAAATACAGTAGCAGAAAAAACAGTAGTCATGGCGATAGTAAGAATTGATAATTTGGTCATGGGCGCCCCTATAAGCTTACATTGAGTATGGTTATTTGTTGGGGCTATATTAAGTGATTATTTTTATTCAAGATAACTATATGAATCGATTGGGACTATCGCTAGATTGGATTAATTTAATGGGATCTTAGTCGCAGTAGAAATCAATTTAGCTTGCTAGGGTAAATAAGCCTCAGTTGTAGAGTGTCACGTTTGTGCTTAGAGTCTATTACGCATAAAACAGTGAGATAACACACTGATTATTATCGTTTCAATCTGCGTAGTAAAATCTTCCTATCAAGCCAGCGAGCGGTATTGCTCATGTGGTTTTGACTTTTTTTGAGCCAATACCGCGCCCAAGTGTATTCTAAGCTTAACACTGCTAAACCTATCGGTAGCAATATCCAAGCTGGACCTGGCAATATTATGAGGGCTGCACCTGTTAGTGTCAGTAATCCCCCTACGACAGTAATAAGTGTTTTCTTTAGCATTCCATTCTCCTTGTTTTACATTAGTTGTAAAACTTGCACCTGAGCATTCGTACGTTAATTGTACTCATTGAGTATATGCCTGATCTGCTTTGAAAGGTAAAAGCAACTGTAACAATTTCTGTCTTTAATATTAACCAAGTATAAGTTTTTGGCATTGCAATATTGCATTGTTCTATATTGAGTGATTAAGGTGTTTGCAACGCTAACCTTGGTGATATCGCTATGATTGACTAGAATCTTTGATAGGTAGTGCATGTTAATGCTGCGAGGCAGAAGGTAAAGGAGGCTTAATATTCAATATGCGTGGTTATATTTTTAACTATATTCAAAGGATTACTGATGTGGTCGGCAAATACCTATGGATTACGCTGCTTTTGCTGCTAAGCAGCACATCATCGTTTAGTTATGGGGACACACTGTATTTAACCTCTTTGCATTGGCCACCCTACGCTGGCAGTCAGTTGAAGAATGAGGGGGCAAGTATTGCGATAGCTCGTGCGGCATTAGAAGCTGTTGGGCATAAGGTTCAGGTCGATTTCTATCCTTGGAGCCGTGCTGTGCGAATGGCATCAAGAGATGATTCAAAATATTCCGGATATTTACCTGAATATGCTTACCCAACAGAAAAATTCGTCTTTTCAAATTCGATGGGGAGTAGCCCTTTGGGGTTGGTTGAGCAAAAGCGTCACCCTATTAGCTGGTCAAATCAGAGTGACCTTAATCAATACACTATTGGCATAGTCCAAGGGTACGTTAACACTGAACAACTCGATAATATGATTGCCCAAGGTGTACAGCCAGCTGAAGCGGTCGCTTCAGATATCCATAATATTAAAAAAGTAGTTTCAGGGCGCATAGATGCTGCAGTTATCGATACCTATGTTTTGGGTTATTTACTTGCACAACCTGATATGAAGCCTGTTGCTAGTCGAGTACAGTTGAATAAACATATTTTGACCCACAAAGAGCTTTATATTGCCTTTAAAAATAATGAAGAAGGTAAGAAGTGGCGCGATCTTTTTAATCAAGGTTTGGCTAAAATCGATGTGGATAAAATACTAAAACAGAACATGCCGCAATAGCTTTGTCATCTGCTTGACCTTACTCTGTCTTATTAGTCGCTTATTTTGTTCTCTTGACCTTAATCACTTCGCTATTAAATCATGGAAACATTGCCTACTGAGTTACAAACATTAGTGGACTTGATTGAGCGCTATCCGCAGTTGCATGCTAGAACCTTGGCTAAAGTAGAGCTTAAAAACCATAGTTATCCCGTTATTAGCGTTGAGTTGGGGGCAAAGGGAGCTGACGTGCCCTGTGTATTATTTGTTGGAGGCGTGCATGGCGTCGAGGTCATTGGCATTCAAGTAATAATGGCGTTGCTTGAAAGTATTCTATCTAGGCTTGAATGGGACTGCCAATTACAGCTGTTGTTAAGCAAAATTAAACTCGCTTTTGTTCCAATTGTTAACCCTATCGGATTACAAAATGGTACACGCTGCAATGGACAGCGAGTGGATTTAATGCGAAATGCTCCTATAGAGGCAGAGACGAAGGTTACCTTTCTCGTTGGTGGCCAAAAACTGTCATCTCATTTGCCTTGGTATAGGGGGCGTAAAGGTGTAGAGCAAGAAACGCAAGCTTTGATCCAGTATGTTGAACAGCTCAAAGCGAATGCCTCTAGCCTTATATCCTTAGATGCACATTCAGGTTTTGGTATGACCGACCACATCTGGTTTCCGTTTGCGGGTTCTAACAAACCGATACAAAACATAGGACAGATCCATTATTTAGAGCAGTTATATCAAGCAAGTTATCCTCATCATCGTCACTACAGTTTTTCACCTCAAAGCTTAATCTATCGAACTCACGGTGATATTTGGGATTACCTTGCAACGCCAAAAAATGATAAGCCTTTTTTGCCATTAACATTAGAGATGGGCTCTTGGAGCTGGGTAAAGAAAAATCCAAGGCAAATGTTTAATTTTGCGGGATTTTTCAATCCACAAAAGCAACACCGACAGTTAAGGGCATTACGCAAGCATACCGTTTTGATGCATTTTTTAATGGACTTAGCAGCAAGTCGAGAGTTGGAGAGTATGAGTTCAGATATGTTAATAAATCAACATCATGCCGCTTTAAGCCGATGGTTTCTGCGCTGATGGATATTGTGCCTAACATTAGCCAAACTAAGTGGATACTTGTGCGCGGTTTAATGCGTGACAAACGTCATTGGCAAGATTTTATTGGATCCTTATCTGCAGCGGTAACGGCATTCAATATCGATGTTATCGCACTCGATTGTTTAGGCAACGGTGAGTTCAGTCATGAGAAAAGTCCATTAAGTATTGCGGCTTATGCCAATGCGTTATTGGAGCAATTGGAGGGGAGTGATAACTGTATTATAGGGCTATCAATGGGAGGAATGATAGCGTTAGAAATGGCACGCTTAGCGCCAGATAAAGTCAGTAAAGTTGTTGTCATTAATACTAGTGCCGCCAATCTTTCGCCATGGTATAGACGTTTTAGTTTAATTGCAGTATTAGCTGCATTTAGGAAGCGAAATAGAAATCACGGGATTGATTGCTTGGAAGCCACTGCGCTCAAATTGTCTAGTGAAGGTTATGGAGATAACCACGCAATCGCTAAGCGTTGGACTGAGCTGAGGTTACAAAATCGAGTTGAATTTTTTAATGTTCTACGTCAAATTTGGGCTTGTGCTCGGTTTAGGTGTTGTGACTCACTGCAGCAGCCTATTGTTGTTTTTAGTGGCAAATTAGACAAATTAGTCTCGCCTGAATGTAGCAAGTTAATCGCGGAACATTATCGATGCCAGCATATTGAATTTACTGACGCAGGGCATGATATCAGTTTAGATAGTTCAGCTGCGCTTATCGCGCAGCTTAAAGCAGTGTTGTGATGAAAGGTTTAAGCTTTCGCAACCACGGTTTGACCAATAGGAGTTAAGCTTAAAATTGCTAGTTTTAAATGCTGTAGCGCAAACGGGATCCCGATGATGGTGATTGCACAAGCAAAGGCGTGCATAATGTGACCAATGGCAAGCCAGATCCCAAACAGTAAAAACCAAACAATATTGCCGACGGTACCAAATGCGCCAGTGCCTAGATCTTCCATGCCCGTGTGAGAACGACGATTAACAGAGTCTTGACCAAATGGCCAAAATGTCATCTCACCAATGACGAAACAGGCTCTGCCGAAAGGGATACCGATAATACTGATGAAACACAGTAAGCCTGCAAACCACCAAGCAAGACCCATTACAAAGCCGCCTAAAATAAACCATGCTATGTTAAACACTAAGCGCAATACTGCCATTTAAGATCCCTCAAAATAAAATTTAGTCACCAATCTCGATGACCCAATTTACAATAATGCCATTATCATGCCATGTTTTAAGTTGTTGTTTTAACTATGTTAGTTTGTGTCGTTGCGATTGCTTGTTAAGCAAAACCACTAAAAAGTGGCCTATTAGACTGCTAGTTCCTGAACTTAACACTATTTACGGGTACAATTATCCCCCCACGGTTTAAAGAGAATGCTTGTGTTCATCAACACACCAATTGATAGTATCGAATTTAACGGTAACCGAGTGTTTGTTAAAAGAGACGACCTGCTTCACAAAGAGTTCTCTGGCAATAAAGCGCGAAAATTTGCTTATTTTTTGAATAATGAGTTCCCAGGTGTTTCACGACTGGTTGGTTATGGCTCTCCTGTGGCGAATTCTCTCTATTCAATGTCCGCTCTTGCAAAACTCAACGGCTGGCAGCTTGATTTCTATACTGACCATATAGCTGCACAAGTGCTGAATTCTGAAAAGGGCAATTATGTGGAGGCCGTCGCAAACGGCGCGAATGTTATTGATTTATCGCTTGTTGTGGACAGGCAAAACCGAAGTTGTCGCGAATATATAGAGCAAGTGGTACTTCCTGCTGACAACCAAGCACTGTTTGTGCCTGAAGGTGGGCGCTGCCTTTATGCTAGGGAAGGGGTGCATCAACTGGCTAAAGAGATAAGCGACTGGTATTCACTAAGTCAATTGACAGAACTTACTGTGTTCCTACCTTCAGGAACAGGCACAACCGCTGTGTTTCTGAGTGAATACTTTTCACTCAATGCCCCCGCTATTTGCGTTAAAACCTGCGCCTGTGTTGGTGACGAAAACTATCTTTCTCAGCAATTTTCAGAGTTAATATCAGATCCGTCGCTTCACCCCCAAGTAGTGAAAACTGACAAAAAATATCATTTTGGAAAACTTTATCGAGAGTTTTATCAGATTTGGCAAAAAGTTGCTGAGCAAGGGATAGAGTTTGAACTGTTGTATGATCCAAAAGGGTGGATGTGCGTAGAAAAGCTATTCTCTGATACTGAAGACGTTAATATTCTCTATATACATCAGGGTGGTTTATTGGGAAATGCGACCATGTTACCGCGTTACCAGCGTAAGTATCCTACCACTTAATGCATTGGTACTAGTGCGTTGATAATTTATGTTTTATGGTGATTTTAGATTGAGGGGTGGGTATCCACTTGGTTAGGCTTTTTACCTGAGCAGAGGTAAAGCCTGAACCAAATGAAGTTAACTAAATAGCTGAATATGTTTCAGTCCTATTCGTTTGCCTATGAAGACAAACTATCGATACGAGTGAGAGGAAATGTATCGAAAAGTCGGTACTACAGATTTAACACTTACTTACTTGAAGACAATAACCACTTCATAAATTTAAGCGCTTCAGTGCGCTTTGAAAAAGTCTGTCTATTTTTACCTTGACTGTCAGTAAAGGCGATTGATGATTTGTTGACAGAAATTGAGTCTACTGGAAAGTTAACGGTAATTTCATGTCCATTTACTAGGTATGACATATGGTCACACTCCTTTTTATTAATGCTACCAATATTGGTAGTGTTTTATAACGATAGAATATCCTTAGCATTTTCGCGAAAGATGAATTTAAGTTCCATTCGAGATTACTCATCTTTTTATGCTTATACAAGTGGCTTGGTACGCAGTATTGTTAACGAATATGTCGCTAAGATCACAAATACTGAACTATTCTCAAGCTGCAACGAAGTAAAACATAAAGATATGACAGTAAAATGACTGCCGATTAAGATGATCGAACCTGTTGTGATAACGCTTATGTGGGGATCAAACGACGAATCGTGGACTTTACAGAAGGCGGTGAAAGTATATCAAAAAAGGGTATATCTCTAAAACTGAGCGGATTATATCCAGTTAGCACAACTTGTCAACACAATTAATCAAAATCGTATAGGAAATATAGTTAATTATTAAGTGTTAACAATACGTTAAACCATGCTAAGTTTAATGTAGCTTCTAAGTTGTTGGCTTTTAAAGGGGTCTATTAATGACAAGGATTATTTTTTATTTGGGACTGATATTGCTAGCGAGCAATATTTCTGTTGCATCTGCGGTTACAACAGGGCTTGCTAGTGCTGTTAAACCGAATGTAGAGTCGTCAGATGAGCCGAATACCACGAGTGTTAAAACCAGTAGTTATGACTATAAAGATAGTTTGTTTAGAGACACTCCGCGAGGAACGATTGAGGGGTTCTTTGAGGCAACATTTGAGCAGAATTTTGATAAAGCAGCCAAGTATTTAGATCTACGCTATTTGCCCGATGGAATGTCAAAGGAGCTTGGGCCTGAATACGCAAAGCAATTAGTGGCGATCATTGAGCGTAATATTTGGGTCAATCTTGAAGAGATCAGTGATTTACCCAGTGGAGCAAGTGATGACCAATTGCCAAATTATCGCGACGCATTTGGCCGAGTAGAGGTTAAAGGCAATCAGATCACCCTTTTATTGCAAAAAGTCCCCGATAAACAACTCGGTAAAATTTGGAAAATCTCCAATGCAACAGTCGCGAAAGTACCAATGTTGTATAGCGAACTCGGTTATGGTCCCATCGTTGAGTGGTATGTTCAAAATATTCCACAAGGGCACCTGTTTAAACTGAACTTGTGGGAATGGGCGCTGCTTATCAGCTACCTTGTTCTAGCATTACTGGTCGTTATTCCGCTGACTTGGCTTGTAAAAAAGCTCATTCTTCGCAGTCAATATCAATATAAAGCTGATTTAGCCCATTTAGTGGTAGGGCCTTCTCGCTTGTTATTAGCGCTATTACTAGACCGTGCATGGATGGCTAACACCACGCTTTCGGCAAATGTTATGGCGGTCGTTAACACTGGGTTTCTTTTGGTTATTGCAATTATCTGGTTTATTTGGAGTTTGACCGACGTATTGCAAAATAGTTTACGCTTACGTTGGATTAATCAAGGCAAGAGCCAAACGGCATCGCTGTTACGGCCGCTAGCTAATTTTATAAGGGTGATTCTCGTCGCTCTGACTATCTTGATCTGGCTTGAACATCTGGGCTTTGATGCATCAACGATACTTGCCGGGTTAGGGATTGGTGGCGTAGCGATTGCCTTAGCGTCTAAACAGTCGATTGAAAACTTTATTGGTACCATAACCTTATACTCTTCAGCGCCAATAAGAGTAGGCGATGTGGGGCGGTTCAGTACCATTACCGGCACGGTTGAAGAGATTGGCCTGCGCTGTACACGTATTCGAACCATTGATAGAACCGTGATAAATGTGCCTAATGCGCGTTTATCTGAGATGGATATCGAGAATATATCTGAACGAGAGAAAATTCGTTTTAAAACCGATATTAGGTTGGATTATAAAACTAATACCGAGCAGTTACATGGGATTATAGACGATATAAAGAGCTTACTTGTAAAGCATGACAAAGTAGATGAAACACCATTAAGGGTGACTTTTAAGGGGTTTGGTTTACATGGGCTGCAACTAAATGTTTTTGCCTATATTGGTACAACGGATTTTGCAGAGTTCCAATTGGTGTCAGAAGAACTTCATTTTGGAATTATGAATACAGTGGTTAAGCATGGTTCGCGTATTGTACCAGTGGTTCCTATTGCACCAGAATAAAGCCAATGAGTAATAAAAAGGCCGCTATTAGCGTAATGCCGTTCACTTAACGTGAACGGCTTTCTTTTTTATGGGATATCGGTCCTTTGAACACTTCAACACTCTAGGGTAACTACGCTCCCTTTTCCCCTCTAAAATAAACTGTTTAGCATTCTTTTCTATATCAAAGATTACCTTAGG
>NZ_JBFRMK010000273.1:0-7605 GCF_041470405.1 Shewanella sp. 10N.286.45.A1 | reverse complement strand
AATGCAATTGGTATTATTCCCTTGAACCCAAACTCACTGCACCGTAAGCTAGTTCTATCTTTACTTGTTAAGCAAGCATATGCCTTCAGTGACCGAGCTTTCCTATTTCCAACGCATTAAAGATTCACTCTCCATCTACTGCCATAAACGGGTTTTAAGCCTATTGCTGCTTGGTTTCTCTGCTGGCTTGCCCTTAATGCTAGTTTTTTCAACATTATCTTTTTGGCTCAGAGAAGCTGGAGTAGATAGAACCGCTATCGGCTATTTTAGCTGGATAGCTTTAGTTTATGGTTTTAAATGGGCATGGTCGCCACTGGTTGATCGCATGTCATTACCTTTGTTAACTCGCTTTTTAGGTCGCCGCCGTGGCTGGATGATCTTCGCGCAACTAACTTTGGTGCTTGCCATTATAGGGATGAGTCAAAGTGACCCCTTAGTCGACATTGATAAGCTCGCACTATTTGCCTTGATGGTTGCTTTTGCGTCAGCCACACAAGACATTGTTATCGATGCATTTAGAATTGAATCCGCCTCTGAAAAGATGCAAGCAGCATTGGCTGCCGCTTACCAAGTGGGTTACCGTAGTGCGATGATTATCGCCACCGCAGGGGCATTAACGATTGCAGCCTGGGTTGAGCCGAGCAGCGAAGCTTATAGCCTAGAATCATGGCAAACCGCTTACTTAGCAATGGCAGGCCTAATGTCGATTGGTATCATCACCACCCTATTTAGCGCCGAACCGCAAGTAGAAGCCAAAGAGGCTGACGCAAAAGAAGCTGAGCTTAAACAAAAGTTTTCACAGCGTTACCCTCGCGCTGTAGCAGGTGCTCTATCCTGGCTATACACCGCGAGTGTATTGCCTTTTCTTGATTTCTTTAAACGCTACGGCAAAAGCGCACTGCTGATCTTATTGTTGATCTCGACTTATCGCATCTCAGATATCGTAATGGGGGTAATGGCTAACGTATTTTACGTTGATATGGGATTCTCTAAAGCAGAAATTGCGACTTTGAGTAAAGTTTACGGTCTGATTATGACCTTGGTAGGCGCCGGTGCTGGAGGCTTATTAGTGGCTAAATATGGCACCATGAAAACGCTGTTTTTGGGAGCCTTTCTTGTGGCGACTACCAACTTACTGTTTGCGTATCAAGCGGTACTTGGTTACAACGTGCCATTTTTAACGCTAGCGATCTCAGTCGATAACTTCAGTGGTGGTGTGGCGACAGCAGCCTTTATCGCTTACTTGTCAAGCCTGACGAGTGCTGGATATAGTGCTACACAATATGCATTACTATCATCAATTATGTTGCTATTCCCTAAGTTTGTTGCAGGTTTCTCCGGCGCTTATATCGATGCCTATGATTACGTCAGCTTCTTTATCGGTGCCAGCTTAATTGGCTTCCCGGTACTTGGGCTAATTATATTGGTGCAGAAATATGTCCCCGATACAAAAACAGACTCAACAGAAAGCTTAGCACAACAAAAAGAGCTCAACAGTTAACGGTGAGCTCTTTAGATTATCAACGACCACTAACCTATTTGGTGCGTTAGTCTTGATCAAATAGGTTAATCGCGGAAGTTATTAAACTGAAATGGCTGGCCAAGATCAGCTTCGCGAGCTAGAGCCATTACCGCTTGTAGATCGTCACGCTTCTTACCCGTTACTCGCACAGAGTCTCCTTGAATCGAAGACTGTACCTTAAGTTTGCTATCTTTTATCTGCTTAACCAACTTCTTAGCAATTAACGTCTCGATACCCTCTTTAAACCTCACTCGTAAAGAGAAGGTTTTACCGCTGTGCACAGCTTTGTCATCGACATCCATCGACTTAGGATCAACATTACGCTTACTCATCTGCATGCGCAGGATATCGACCAACTGCTGGCATTGAAAATCATCTTCAGCCGACAGTGTTACCACGTGATCTTTATATTCGATGCTCGCTTCCTTGCCACGAAAATCGAAACGACTCTTTAATTCACGTACCGAGTTGTCTACGGCGTTACGTAATTCGACTTCATTCACTTCTGAAACAATATCCATTGAAGGCATGCGCTTGGCTCTTAAAGATTAATTTGAGCGTATTTTACCCACGAACCGCGGTGACTTGAAGAGCCGAACGAGATTTAATTGATAGTAAGCATAGTTATTGGTGACTTTAATCGGCTATTTTTCTATGATGAAGACAAATGTCTTTAGTGTGTATGATGTGATCAACCGACAGAATATATTTAAGCTAGCCCTAGCAATAACTTTAGTGATTGTCAGTTACTTGGTTTTTTCAAAGCCAAGCTACAACATCAACACCATCCCTCACTTTGATAAAATTGGCCATGTCGGGAGCTTTTTTGTTCTCTCATACCTAACCTACTTCGCCTTTAAGCCCAGATGGTACATATTGGCTGTTGTGTTAGCTTTCTACGCTGTTTTTATCGAAATGGTTCAATCGCAACTCTCCTATCGTAGTGCCTCTTTTGCTGATGTTGTTGCTGATATGGTTGGTATTTTGTTGTTTTACTTTACTCAATGGCTCTATAGCAGATACGTCAAAGCCAGTAGATTTGTTGACAATAGTGCCAGTTAACGATGTGTTGTTTATACAAAGAGTCTAACTAGAAAATGAGTACTGATACTTATTCTTCAGTAAGTAATAACCAGCAGTTACCTCAGATATCGATCATGGGGGCTGGAGCGATTGGGCAACTTATCTATCAACAGCTCTCTAGCTCAAACATTGCGGTTAACTTCATTGGCCGCGCTGAAAAATCACAACAGCAAACCGTTACTTTTACCAATTTAGAGCAACAGCAAACAACTTGCACTGCTATGTTTGTAGGCCGTACTGATTGGCCCCTACAGCTAGTAAACACAAGGTTGCTCATTGTTTGCGTAAAAGCCTATCAAGTCGTTGCGGCACTTAAGCCTATCATTAAGTTACTTAATCGCGATTGCCACATTTTATTATTACATAATGGCATGGGACCACATTTAGAGGTCGCAAACATGCTTAATGGACAAGGTTTAAGCTTAGGTACCACTTCCCAAGGCGCATTGAAAAAATCAGCATGGCACACACAACAAACAGGCCAAGGCGTTACTCAACTGGGTCATTTCACCGGTCCTATGCTGAGTGAAACAATCAAAATATCGCTACTATCAAGTATTCCACAAAGCCAATGGTTTGAAGATATATTGCCAATGCTTTGGCAAAAGTTAGCCATTAATGTCGCAATTAACCCAATGACCGCAATACATGATTGTCGCAATGGCGAACTGGCTGCAGCCCAGTATCGAAAAACTATTACTGCAGCGGTGACAGAATTAGTACAAGTTGCCGCCGCTGAATCCATTATGCTTGATTTAGCGGTACTGCTCGATCGAGTTTACCAAGTCATTGAGCTGACTGCTGCAAACTACTCTTCAATGCATCAAGACGTTCAGCACCAACGCAAAACCGAAATTGAAGCTATTAATGGTTTTGTGGTGCTAATGGCAAGCAAACACGGCAAGAGTGCAAAGACCAATCAACAGCTATTAGCCAGTATTACGGCTCTAGAACAAGGCTATTCAAGCAACGCTTAATACCTATTTAGTCATTAAATTTATTACCATCACCATAAAACCCTCTCATTTCACCCATCAAGCAATATTTTGAATTCCGACTAAAATTAAGCCATTAGTCCCGACAGAGTTTGTTGGAAAGACAAAAGGCGCATTTAATGCAAAGAGAACAATGGAACTCAAGAACAGGTTTTATCCTTGCCGCTGTGGGTTCTGCAATTGGCTTGGGGAATATCTGGCGTTTTCCCTATATGGCCTATGAAAATGGTGGCGGCGCGTTTTTCATCCCTTACCTGTTTGCCATGCTCTCTGCAGGGATCCCTTTTATGATCATGGAGTTTAGTCTTGGGCATAAATACCGCGGCGCCGCCCCTAAAGTATTTGCCAAATTAGGACAAAGCATTGGCCTTAGGCTGGAGTGGTTAGGCTGGTTTCAGGTATTTATAGCGGCAGTCATTGCCGTTTACTATGTTGCTATCATTGGTTGGGCAATGTCTTATCTGGTTTTTTCCGTCACTCAAAGCTGGGGCGCTGATACCAACGACTTCTTCTTTAAAAGCTACCTGCAGCTGGGCGATAACTCCCCCACAAACCTTGGAGGTTTGCAGTTGCATATCGCACTACCAATGACACTCGCCTGGGGACTGACCACTCTAGCCGTTTACTCTGGTGTTAAAGCGGGTATTGAACGAGCGAGCAAAATAATGATGCCACTACTGTTTATTATGGTGTTATTGCTGATCGGCCGTATCATTATGCTACCTGGGGCGTTAGAAGGTCTGGATTACTTATTTCGACCCGATTTCAGCAAGATCCTAGACGCTAAGGTATGGTCTGCAGCTTATGGGCAGATATTCTTCACCCTAAGTGTCGGCTTTGCCATCATGCTAGCCTACTCTAGCTACCTGCCAGAAAAGTCAGACATAAATAACAATGCCTTTATGACTGTATTGATAAACTGTGGTTTCTCTATTCTCGGCGGTATCATGATTTTTGCCGTGTTAGGTTATATGACAGCAGAACAATCAAAACCAATTACAGAGGTTGTAACCTCTGGCGTTGGGCTCGCTTTTGTCACCATTCCTGCGGCGATCAACTTATTGCCCATCCCTTATATTCTCGGTCCGCTGTTCTTTTTAGCATTAGTGGTCGCGGGGCTCAGTTCGCACATATCAATTATTGAGGCTGTGGTATCCGCCGTCATCGATAAAGTGAATATTTCGAGAAAAAAGGCTGCTCTACTAGTGTGTGGTCTTGGTTATGTCACCTCTCTAGCATTTTCCACCAATGGTGGATTGCTGCTGCTCGATCTAGTCGACTACTTTATTAATAATGTCGCACTGCTAACGAGTTGCTTGATAGAGTTACTGATTATGGGCTGGCTATTTAAACTTGCTAATGTACGTGAATACGTCAACCGCTGTAGTGAGTTTAACGTAGGTCAATGGCTTATCATCTGCTTACGCTACGTTAGCCCGATCATGCTGGCCGGGATCCTTTTCAAAAACCTTATCAATACCATTCAAAATGGCTACGGAGATTACCCCATTGCCGATCAACTATTTCTCGGCTGGGGGCTAATCGCAGTCATGCTGTTCTGCGCCATCTTCATCGGCCTTGTTTCTAACCCAAATCAACCAGAGGAGCGTAACCGATGAGTACTGGAGCGATGACGATGATGATACTGGCGTTAATAATAACCTGGGGAGGTGCTGCCATTTGTATCTCTATTGCGATGAAAGCTTCCAAAAATAAATAGCTGCAACATACTCTCTAAGACGGTAAAGGAAACACTACAGCTTTGTAGTGTGAAGATTGTGACTTGTGCTTAGCGCTATCAGTCCCTAAACTCAACGCACCTAAAACCTTTAATGCTAAGCCTTTGATGAGTAAGATTAGATTAGCTATCGCGAAAATGTCACTGCCTGTAAATCCAGCCTCAAATATGAGCAGTAGTACTCATATTTGGTTGTACCTTGCCGCATTATCGTTCACCGTATTTAGCGTCATGTTCCTCGATAGAAACATCGCTACTTGGATGCATCAACACAGCCATGCCAGCCATATTTTTAAACCTTTAAGCCAAATGCCGCTGCTATTTGAGATACTTTCGGCGATAGTCATTATAAGTTGTGTCACCGCAAAAGGGCGCAAGCACTACTCAACCCTAGCGCTCAGCTTAGGCATAACGTTAATCCTCGCGACAGTCTTTCGTCTTGGCGCCAAATTCATTTTTGGCCGCACTTGGCCTGAGACCTGGATCCATACAGAATTAGGCAGCAACCCTTCTTGGATAAACGATGCAATTGAAGGTTTCTATCCGTTCGCAGAGGGGCTAGCCTACAACTCATTCCCCTCTGGTCATGCCCTATTTACCTATGCGTTGGTAAGTGTATTTTGGTGGCGTTTCCCACAGCTTAAAGTCGTGTGGATAACGGCGATGTTAGGCGCCGTCGCGGGGCAGATTGGGCAGAACTATCATTATTTAGGCGACCTAATCGCTGGCGCGACCTTAGGCGTATTTAGCGCCCATATCTCAATCCTAATCGTCTACTACCTCGTGCGACGAGCCAAGCGTTGAGCGATTAAAACTAAACGGTTGTCAGCCTCACAGACCCCAAGCTAAAACGACAGCTTGGTTAAGCGCACTACAAAAATGGCTTAATCGTTAGCCCCACATCACTAAGATTGCTGCAATCGCTATCATGACTAACGCCGCAACATCCCTTATTTTAACTTTATCTTTCAGCCAAAACGCAGCGATCAGTAACGTAAAGAACACCTCAATCTGGCCAAGGGTTTTCACGTAAGGCACACTTTGTAGAGACATAGCGCTAAACCAACCGATAGAGCCTAAGCAGCTAGTAACACTGGTCAGTAAAGTGAGTTTTGGGCGCTTAAGCAAGTTATCTATTGTACTTCTATCTACAGCGTAGGCGTATAGCACTAGCACCAAGGTCTGAATCGCGATAACAAATAACAGTACCCAAGCTGCGCGATGAGGAAAGGGCAAATCAAGACTCAAACTTGCAGCTCTTACCCACAAAGACGTTAAAGCAAATGCACTGCCACAAGCAAGACCAAGCATGACTGTAGCAAATGAGATCTGCTTTAGCTTCTGACCGCTACTCATAATAAAAACAGCGACGCCGCCAAGCAATACTCCCAGCCAACCAAGCCAAGAAAGGTAGGTACCAAAGAAGATCACCCCTAGAATGGCTGCCATCAAGGCTTCACTTTTAGCAAGCCCTGCCCCAACGGCAAAATTACGCATTTTAAACAGCTTAACCATCATCATCGTCGCGACAATTTGCATAGCGGCAGCAGCAAGCACATAAAGACTGAAAATTGGCGTAATGAAGGGCAAACCCACAGGCTGCCATGTATATAATCCCACTAAATAGATGAGTGCGATTGGTGTCGCCCACAGAAAACGTGCCAAAATCACGCCTGCAGTATTAACCTCTTTACTGAGCTGACTTTGAAAGGCATTACGCCAAGCCTGCATCGCAGCAGCAAGAAAAGTAAATAAAATCCAACCCATTGTCTATTGCTTACCAAGTATGAATATTCGACTAGGACATTATGCAATGGAATCACATCGTACGCCTTACATTCGTATCAATAGTGAATATTTGTAATCCCTATATTAAGAATTAATTACTAGGGGCTGTTGATCTTTCGAGCTTAGCTTTTGTTCGATTCTTTACCGTAAGGAATAATTATTTTAGTACAAGGCTTTAGCGATGATGCTTAGCTGGCTAAGCGAAAACTCGTAACGCACTCTTGTCATAAAAGAATAAAAGAATTGAAACGAACCCGAAGAGCCGCGCTTCTTGGCTATTTTGACTGTGTTGTAGGTTATTTGTGGAGAATGACTAAACGACATAACCTCCGCCTTGTCAAAATAGCCAATAAACTGCGGCAAAAACAACCGTGAAAGGTCAGCAGCCCCTAAACTTTATAGTGGAATTCAATCAAGAAATTTCCAACTTCTTCCTGAACTAAATTAAATCGGTAATGGCCATTATTTCTGTAGTTTTC
>NZ_JBFRMK010000272.1:0-339 GCF_041470405.1 Shewanella sp. 10N.286.45.A1 | reverse complement strand
GTGGGTCATCTAAGGAATCAAGGTATTCGATCAACGGTTTCAGGGACATCAGTAGACACCGATTGGTTAAGATCTCTACTATATACCGGTCTGCGGATCGCCTGGCAACAAACAATGCTAATACGCATGCTCAACTGATCGAAGCATGATCAAACCGCTCAAAAAGTGATCTTGCGTTACCCTTGGGATATAGAGAGATGAAGCAGTACATGCTTGAAACTCGGTTTACACTCAGAAGTCAGCTGCCGGAACTCATTAAGCAAGAGTTGTGGGGAGTCCTTCTTGCGTATAACTTACTGAGATATAAAATGGTATTGATGGCGCATTCATTAAAAGGGG